>JANORY010001018.1:0-1047 GCA_031415535.1 Burkholderiales bacterium
CCGATCGCCAACGCCTCGTTGCTCGACGAAGCCACCGCCGCCGCCGAGGCGATGGGCGTCTGTCGCCGCGCTTCGAAGTCAACGTCGAAGCGCTTTCTGGTCGATACCGCAGTCCATCCGCAATGCCTGGCCGTCATCCGCACTCGCGCGCATTGGATGGACCTGGAGGTGGTGGTAGCCTCGGTCGATGCACAACTGAGCGAAGGCACCTTGCACACGGCCGATGCCTATTTCGGCGCCTACTTGCAAAGTCCGGACACCTACGGTTGTGTACGCGATTTTTCTGCGGCGATCAGCGCACTGCATTCGATCGGCGCGCGCGTCGCGGTTGGCAGCGATCTAATGGCGCTGATGCTGATCAAGCCACCTGGCGAAATGGGCGCTGACATTGCCGTCGGCTCAGCGCAGCGCTTTGGCGTGCCGATGGGTTATGGCGGGCCGCATGCCGCTTTTATGTCAGTTCGCGAAGAGTTGCTGCGCCTGATGCCCGGTCGGATCATTGGCGTGTCGAAAGATGCCGCCGGCAACCGAGCCCTGCGCATGGCGCTGCAAACCCGCGAGCAACACATTCGCCGCGACAAAGCGACCAGCAACATCTGCACCGCACAGGCGCTGCTGGCCAACATGGCATCGTTTTACGCGGTCTATCACGGACCGCAAGGCTTGTTACGCATTGCGCTCAGAATCAACGGCCTCACCCGCCTGCTCGCACAACTGGTTCGCGCTTCCCATACGGTCGCTACGGGTGCATTCTTCGACACGCTGGTGCTCGAGAGCGGCGCGCAAACCGCACAGATTCTCAGCCGGGCGCAGACGCTGGGGATTAATTTGCGCAGGCTTGAGCAGCTTGGCGGTGCTGGCCATGGCGAAGCCGGGCTCGGCATCTCGCTCGACGAAACGGTCGATCTGAACGACATCACGCAACTCGCCCGAGCCATCACGGGCAAAGAGGTTTTGCTCAATGATGTGCAACAAGCTGCGGCGCGCCTGGGCATTGAGCCCGAATCGATCCCCACCAGCTTGCGTCGCAGCGACTCGGTGCTGACG
>JANORY010001019.1:0-6759 GCA_031415535.1 Burkholderiales bacterium
CGCGCGGTCGAATTTGAAGTCAAGGTTCGCGGCGATAACCCGGAGCATCCGGTGTTCAGTCCGGACGGCAAATGGGTGTACGTGGGTGCCGAGGAAGACGACAAGCTCGACATTATCGATGTCGCCAAGCGCGTCCAGGTCAAGCAACTGACGGTGGCGGCAAGGCCACGGGGCACGGCGTTTTCGCCCGACGGAAAATTCGCCTACACCGCCTGCGAGCAGGCCGACACCTTGTTCAAAATCGACGTCGCCGAGCAGAAAATTGTCGGCAAGGCCAAGGTCGGTGGCCGCAGTAACGGCGTTATCGTCAGCCCGGATAATGCCACCGTCTACGTGAGCAACGGCAAAGACGCCAGCGTCTCGTTTGTCGATGCCGCCACCCTCACCGTGCGTGCGACCGTGACGGTTGGGCAACGGCCCTGGAACATGGCGCTGAGCGCCGATGGCAGCAAGTTGTATGTTGCCAATGGCCGCTCGAACTCGGTGTCAGTGGTCAACACGGTCAGTGCCACCAAAATTAGCGACATCGCCGTTGAAACGGCACCGTGGGGTGTGGTCGCGCGCTAGTGCCACGAGTGTGAACACGATTCAAGATCGCGATTGATAGCCCGACCTTGCCGGAGCCGCGCATTGGTTAGACGGAAGCTGAGCGGCGCGTGCGAAATCGAGGCGATTCAGGTGCTTCCCCACGCCCCTGTGTACTTCCGCAAGGGTGTCTCTGGTGGTAATCTCGTCACTGTTACGTTTGAGGGCGTATTGCGCGTAATCGAACCAACGCGTCTGGCCGACCTGCTCAAGAACGGAATCGGCCCAGCCAAGGCATTCGGTTGCGGTTTGTTGCTTATGCGACGATTGCGAGCAAGTGTTATTGATGATTGCCATTAGGACTTGTCATGGACTGGAAAAAGCGAATTGACTCTGACCCTGAAATCTGTGGTGGGCGCCCGCGAATAATAGGCACCCGGCTGACAGTTGAGTTTTTGCTGAGCTTGAAGGCGTCGGGTTGGCCAGAGGCCCAAATTCTTGATAACTATCCGAGCCTTTCCGAGGATGATCTACGTGCGGTATTCGGCTTCGCGCAAGCATTGGTCGAAGAAGACTCGTACTTGCCAATGCCGCGCGTTGCCTGATGTTGTGGCTCGCCGACGAAAACATCCCTCGAGGTGTAGTCGTCTTTTTACGTGAACTCGGCGAGTATGCTTGGTGCTCGAGACAGGCACGCGGGGATGAACCGTAGTTGGAGTTGATTAGACTGTTGGACTGCACCTACTCGCTCAGTGCGCCTGATCCCAATTCAAACCGGTACCAATGCCGACTTCCAGCGGCACTTTGAGCGCGGCGACGCCGACCATCAATCGGTTCACCTCGGCGCGCACGGTCTCCAGCTCAGCATCGGGCACCTCCAGGATCAGTTCGTCATGGACCTGCATTAACAGTTGTGTTTTCAGCGTTGAGCCGTCCAGCCAGCGCTGCACGGCAACCATTGACAGCTTGATCAGATCGGCAGCGGTACCCTGCATCGGTGCGTTGATGGCCGCGCGCTCTGCCCCCTGACGGCGCGGGCCGTTCGGGCTGTTGATCTCGGCCAGCCACAAGCGTCGGCCAAACACGGTTTCGACATAACCCTGCTGTTTGGCAAGCTGGCGGGTTTCTTCCATGTAGCGTGCCACGCCCGGGTAGCGCGCGAAATAACGCTCGATGTAGTTTTTCGCGTCGCTGCGCTCAATGCCCAGATTGGCCGCCAAGCCGAATGCGCTCATGCCATAAATCAGGCCAAAGTTAATGACCTTGGCGTAGCGCCGTTGCTCGGAGTCGACTTCAGCCAACGGCACGCCGAACACTTCCGAGGCGGTCGCACGATGAACATCAAGCCCCTCGGCGAAGGCATGCAATAGTCCGGCATCTTCGGAGATGTGCGCCATGATGCGCAACTCGATCTGCGAGTAGTCAGCCGACATCAACTGAGACCCAAGCGGCGCAATGAACGCTTCCCGTACGCGCCGACCTTCAGCGGTGCGGATCGGAATATTCTGCAAATTCGGATCGGTCGAAGCCAGGCGACCAGTGACCGCCACCGCTTGTGAATAACTGGTGTGCACGCGGCCGGTTCGCGGGTTGACCATGCGCGGCAATTTGTCGGTGTAGGTGCCCTTGAGCTTCGCCAAACTGCGATAGTCGAGCAGCAGTTTCGGTAGCGGGTAATCCTGCGCCAACTTGGCCAGGACCTCTTCGTCGGTCGACGGCGCGCCGCTGGCGGTCTTCTTGACTACCGGCAGTTTCAGCTCATCGAACAGAATCTCGCCGAGTTGCTTCGGTGAATTCATATTGAAGGGGTGGCCAGCCAGCGCATGCGATTCGCGCTCGAGCTGCATCATCTTGCGACCCAACTCCTCGGACTGTTGGGCCAGCAATTGGCTGTCGATCAAGACGCCGTTGCGCTCCATGCGCTGCAGCACCCGTGCCGTCGGCAATTCAATTTCACGATAGATATACTCAAGCTTGGCATCGGCCGCGATCAGCGGATACAAGGTCTGATGCAGTTGCATCGTCACCTCGGCATCTTCAGCCGCATAGTCACAGGCCGTGTCGAGTGCGACCTGATCAAACGTAATCTGATTGGCACCCTTGCCGGCCACCTGTTCGAACTTGATGGTCTGGCGGTTCAAATGGCGCGCCGCCAAGGAGTCCATGTCGTGACTACGATGAGCTTCCAGCACGTACGACTGCAACAAAGTGTCATGCGCAATCCCGCGTAACCGAATGCCGTAATTCTCAAGGACGTGACTGTCGTACTTTAAATGCTGGCCGACCTTCAGATGCTGTTCGCTCTCCAACCAGGGTTTCAGTTGCGCGAGGACATAGTCGCGGCTCAGTTGCTGCGGCGCTCCGGCGTAGTGGTGCGCGACCGGAATGTAGCAAGCCTTGCCCGGTTCGTTGGATAAGGAAATACCCACCAGCTCGGCCTGCATCTGATCGAGGCTGGTGGTTTCGGTGTCGAACGAAGTCAATTCGGCCAGGCTGATTTGTTCCAGCCAGGCCTGCAGGCGCGCTTCATCGCAGATCATTTCATAGTGCTTGATGATCTCGACCGGCGGCGCGGTGGCCAGCGCATCGGCACCCGAAACCGGCGACTCGGCCGCGCCGCTTGAAGCTGGCCCGCTTGAAGCTGGCCCACTAGCGGTCGGCGCGCTGGAAGCGCCAGGCCCAGGTGTCGATACCGCAACGCTGGCACTGGCCACACCCAGACGCTCCTCCAGTTCGCGTGTCCAGCTTCGAAAGCCCGCCTCGCCGAACAATTCCATCAACAGGTGTTCATCTTCCGGTTTGAACTCGAGTGCCGGTTCACCACCGGCGACGCCATCGGGCAAGGCACAATCAAGCTTCACGGTCACCAGCTTTCGGGCGGTCGGCAACCAGTCGAGTGCGCGGCGCAAATTCTCGCCGACCACGCCGCCAATTGAGGCCGATTGGGCGACGACCTGGTCGAGACTGCCGAACTGCTGCAACCATTTAACGGCTGTTTTCGGCCCGACCTTATCGACGCCTGGCACGTTATCGACCGTATCGCCGACCAGCGTCAGGTAGTCAACAATGCGATCCGGCGGCACGCCAAACTTGGCCAGCACCCCGGCCGGGTCGAGCCACTCGAGCGGCACGCCATCGCGCGACATGGTGTTGACCAGTGTGACCTGTGGGTTGACCAGTTGCGCGAGATCCTTGTCGCCGGTTGATATGACCGAGCGCACGCCGCGCGCACTGGCCTGTACCGCCAAGGTGCCGATCACGTCGTCAGCCTCAATGCCCTCGATCATGATTAACGGCCAGCCCATCGCGCGAACAATGCCGTGAATCCGCGGAATCTGCGCCACCAGGTCGGTCGGAGTCGAAGCGCGATTCGCCTTGTACAGGTCATACCAATCATCGCGAAAGGTTTTGCCGGGTGCGTCGAACACCACTGCGCCGAGGCTGGCACCCCGGTTCAGTTTCGGATCGGTGCGCAAGCGCCTGAGCATGGCGACCATGCCGTAGATGGCACCGGTCGGTTCACCGGCCTTGTTGCGAAGATCGGGCAAGGCGTGAAAGGCACGATAAAGATAACTAGAGCCATCGACCAGCAACTGCGTTTTTTCAGACATTCGGACGCTTCAATAGAATGGTGGTGTACGCACACCTGATTTCACAAACGGAATTACCCACGGAAAGACCGATGAGTTCATCCAAACACATTCCACCGCTGCGCTCGATACCGAACCCGGAGCGGTCCACCTCGGTCAAGGCGCGTGAATCCTGGCACATCCTGGGGATTATCTCCGAGTTCGTCGAAGCCGCCGAAAAGCTCTCTGAAATACGGCCGGCTGTATCGATCTTCGGCAGCGCGCGGATCAAGGCCGGCCACCCGTGGTACGAAACCACTGTCGATCTGGCGCGACAATTATCCGACGCCGGCTTTGCGGTCATGTCGGGTGGCGGGCCAGGGATTATGGAAGCCGCCAATCGCGGTGCCTTCGAAGGCAAGTCACCGTCGGTCGGACTCAATATCCAGTTACCGTTTGAATCCTCGGGCAACGCCTACCAAAATATCTCGCTAACCTTCCGGCATTTTTTCCCGCGCAAAGTGGCCTTTGCCAAATACGCGACCGCCTTCGTCGGCATGCCCGGCGGCTTTGGGACACTCGATGAATTGGCCGAAGTGCTGACCTTGGTTCAGACCAAGATGGGTCGGCGAATTCCGGTCATCCTGTATGGTTCGTCGTTCTGGAATGGCCTGCTGGAGTGGATTCGCACATCAATGCTCGGCAATGGCCTGATCTCCCCTGAAGATCTCGATCTGATTACGGTCGTCGACGAGCCGAGTTTGGTGGTCGATGCGATTTTCGACTTCTACGAGAATCGCGGTTTTGCGCCGACCCCGAACGAACGCGAATTTTCGCTGAATCTTTGACCCATGGCCGTCTTCACCCCCGTCAGCTTCGAACAGGCCAGCGCCTGGTTGGCGAACTTCGAGCTCGGGGCATTGCAGGATCTGCAAGGTATCTCCTCGGGTATCGAGAATAGCAATTTTTTTGTCACCACCGGCAGTAATCGTTACGTACTGACCTTGTTCGAGCGCTTGCGCGCCGATCAACTGCCGTTTTATCTGGGTTTCATGAAACATCTGGCCGGACATGGCGTGCATTGTCCGGACCCCTTGCCCGACCGCCACGGGCAACTGCTGGGTCAACTCAATGGCAAGCCGGCGGCACTGGTCAGTTGCCTGGCGGGTGCCGCCAATTTGCAGCCGAGTCCGGCGCATTGTCGCTCGGTCGGGGCGTTGCTGGCCAATATGCATCTGGCGGCTCGTGACTACCCACAGCGCCTGGCGAATTTGCGCGGACTTGCCTGGTGGCATCAAACGGCACCCAAGGTGATGCCCTTTCTGACGACCGGACAGGCCACGCTGTTACGCGACGAACTTGAGCAGCAGAGCCGTTTCGCCGCCACCGCGCTCTATCAAAGTCTGCCGGTCAGCGCCGTACATGCCGACCTGTTCCGCGACAATGTCCTGTTCGATGAAGGTTCGCCGCAAGGACCGGTCAGCGGTGCCATTGATTTTTATTTTGCGGGTATCGATACTTGGCTGTTCGATTTGGCGGTGACCTGCAACGACTGGTGCATTGAGGATGCCAGCGGTGAATGGCAAAGCGACCTGTTGCTGGCCTTCCTGCAGGGCTATCGCAGCCAACGCGAACCCACCGCCCAGGAGCGGGCTGCCTGGCCGATGTTGCTGCGCGCCGCCGCCCTGCGCTTCTGGCTGTCCCGACTGTTTGACTTCTACCGACCGCGTCCGGCCGAGATGGTGACGCCGAAAGATCCCACTCATTGTGAACGTGTATTGCGCGCGCGGCGCGACGGTGCCCAGATCGGGTTGTAAACTCGCGGTTCTACCGATCGGGTTGCCGCAGGTTCGCCGTCATGTACGCTAGTTCTGTTCCCTTTCTTCGCGGCGCCAGTTGGGTGCTGGAAGGTTTCCGTCTGCTCAAGCGCTCGCCGCTGCAGTTAACGATGCTCGGGCTGTTTTATCTGCTAGCCCTGTTGTTATCGGCAACGGTGCCGGTGGCGGGGATGTTCCTGCCGTGGCTCTTGACCCCGGTACTTTCAATTGGCCTGATGAGCTCGGCCCGCATGGTCGATCAAGGCTTGACATTGCCACTGGGCGGGCTGTTGCCAATCCTCGCACAAGGCTTTCGGGATCGTCAGGGTCGCGCCTGGCGACCCTTGCTGCTGCTTGGCTTGGTGAACATTCTTTCGGTGGTGCTGGCAATGGCGATTGCCTCGCTGGTCGACGGCGGTGTGCTGTTCGAGTTCATCACCGGCCAGCGCGGCTCGAAGGATCCGGATCTCGCCTCCTCCTCCGCCCAATTTTCGTCGCTGGTATTTCTGGCAGTCTATATTCCGACCCAAATGGCGCTCTGGTACGCGCCGGCACTGACGTCCTGGGAGGGCATTGCGCCGTCCAAATCGCTGTTCTTCAGTTTTGTCAGTGTCGCCCGTAACAAATCGGCGTTTGCCGCCTACTTCCTGACCTGGCTGGTGTTGCTGATGGTCATGGCGCTGGTGCTGAGAATCTTGACCGCCGCACTCGGCGGCTCAGCCGTAATGGTGCTGGCAATTGTTTCGCCGCTCCTCTACACGGGCCTGTATTGCTCGTTCTGGCCCAGTTACCGCGACGTATTCATCCGACGCAACGAACCCTTGCCGCCGTAACGAAAAAGGTCGGCA
>JANORY010001020.1:0-32542 GCA_031415535.1 Burkholderiales bacterium
CTCAACGCCATCATTCGCCCGATCCTCTTCATCTTGACTCTGCCGATCACACTCTTGACCTTGGGGCTTTTCACACTGGTTCTGAACGGCCTGATGTTCTGGCTGGCAGCGCGCCTGATTGACGGCTTTGAGGTTACCAGCTTTGGCTGGGCGATGGTCGCAGCGCTCGCTTACAGTCTTGTCAGTTGGGCGGTTTCCTCATTGCTGATGCGCAATAAAGTCTAGGAGCCTAGCGCCGCCCACCTGGCAGTTTGGTGCGGATAAAGTTTTCGGCATCATCAAGCGCGTACGGCAGTTGAAAACCACTGGTGTGGCTCATTTCGTCGAAGAATAGAAAATGCCGATCGCCCTGCCAATCCTTTTTGCCGGGGTGCGCACCGTCGGCCCACTGCATATCCGGTCCGCCGCACTCATTCGGATGCGAATTGACGGTACGTTCCGACAAGCGCGGTATGTAGCGGAAATTCATGTGCGAATTTCGAAAACCGCCGACCGCGCGCACCAGATCGCAGGACTGTTTCGGCGGAATCACCTCATCGCGTGCGCCATGAATGATCAGCATAGCGCCAGAAAAGTTGCTCAGCGCTGCAGCGGAATACAGCGGAGAACGCGAGCGAAACGCAGCCGGGTTGCTGCGCGGCGTACCGACGCTGGCGGTCGCTTCGGCCAGAAACTTACCCAGATCCGGATAAGCGCCGGGCTGGGTCACCCTGATTGACGCGTAGTCATACAAAACCGACCATTCAGACGGGCCGAAAACATCGACCATGACCTGAGCTGGCGCGCCGCGCGCGATCATTTGCAAGCTGATGCAGCCGCCGTGCGAGAACCCCAACAGGGCGATCAGATCCGGCACAACATACGACTGGGTTTGGGCGATGGCGAGCAATCGCAACGAATCATCAACCTCACCGGCGCAGTACTCGACCACGCCTTGCGAGTTATCCTCGCCCCGATACGCCGACATGAACACCGCGTATCCGCGATCGGACATGTATTGGCACAAACCATCGCCACTGAGGTCGGCACCAAAGCCGTTGAAGCCGGCATGCTGGTACATCAGAATCGGAAACCGGCCGTCCTCATTCGGGCGGCAAATCAATCCCGCAATCAGCAGACCGTCACTCAAGTAGCTGACCCGTTCGCGAATTGTTCGGCTGGTACGCTGCAGCAGTTCAACCTGCAGGAACGCCGGCGGCACCGGCGCAGCGACGGGCGCGGGCGCTGCGGCAACCGGCGCTGCGACGGGTGCTGCGACCGGTGCTGCGACCGGTGCTGCAACGGGCGCGGCCACCACTGCCGCCACCGGTGGAGCGCTGACGGGTGCAGAAACGGGTGCGGTTGCGGGCATCGCCACGATGGGCGACGGGTCAGACACGGCAGGCGTGCTGGCAACGGGGGTACTAATGACCGGGGTGCTGGCAACGACAGTGTTTGAGGCCGGCGCGCCAGTCACTGCCGATCCGGCTGCAAGCGCAATATTGGCGCTGGCGCTGGCGTCGGTGCTAATTGGTGCCGGCACCGGACTAGCCGACGAAACGACGGTGGCCGATGCCGACGGCTCGGTTGTTGTCTGGGCACTGACGCCAGCAGCACTGTCACCACCGCTGCCACATCCAGTTACAGCTCCAGTCAGTTGCAATGCGACCAAAAGGGCAATCGTGCGAATAAAACTGAACGAACTGAACATCAAAGGTTTTCCTGAGAACGGCACCAAGCACCATTATCCCTAAGTCGGCCGCGCTGGAGCAAAACAGGGAATAGCATACCGGGCAGTGCATAAAGATAGTCGAGATGAGCGATGGTCGCAAGTCTTGAGCATCGCTCATACCGATCCGGTCCGCGCGCTGAATATTTCGGGTGACCAACGTCGATTCATTTCGGGAGGCGATGGAGGTGATCCTTCGGTGAAACTGTGGTCTTTCGATGCCGACCGCGGGCCACAGAGGCCTGATCATGCTAGCGGATCTCGATAACGGCACCACATGCTGCTGGGACGAGGTCGTATCGATCGTTTCCTACCCAGGATTGGGGATGCGACGAACAGGCTATCGCCATAGAATTTGGAATGAAAGTGTCAGATAGGTTCGTGAGCGAGGAGAAGACTTGTGGCGGCAAACTTGGCAACAGCGAAAGTCCGCAATCGACGCTCATGTTCGAACGTTCTGTCGAAGTGGGCTTTGGTCGCATGTGCCGCGCAAGTTGGTCTTTCCGGGTGCGCGGGTCTTTATCCGCACGATGCCGAGCGCGCGGCCGCGACGGCGGGGATCGCCAAGAACCTGGACGCCGTCAGGCCGGAACTGTTCGCCAAGGACCGGCGTTCGGATTTGCAGAAGCTCCTACAATACGAAGTCGATGCTCTGGCCGAGCGTAAGAAGGCCTCGCTCGCGCTGTACGCACACGTGATCAGCCAACCGTCGGCCGAGGTGGGTGTTGAATCGCCGTCTCCCTGGTTCACGGGGTTCTTCAGAGACACCAGGGCGCGTTTCGGCGATTCGTCGAAGCCGATCGACATCGGGGCACTTCTCGCAAGCGGGCGAATTCCAGCGTCCGTTGAAATGCGTCAGAAAGCGCTCGCCGAATCGATTGAAGAAATTTTCGGGTCTGCCGCGCTCGACAGTTCTTGCCCGAAATCGGATAAGTTGAGTGAGTACATCGACCAGCGCAAGCGGGCACTGCAGGGTACGCCGGTACCCGGGGGAGGACAAGTCTGGACAGCCGAGCTGCTGGATGAAGAGTTGGAAACGTATAAGGCCGAATGCGAGGGTATTAACAAAGCCCGCGAAGAGGTCATGATCGTGGGTCCAGAACTGAAATCCACGGCCAATGCCTTGGCGGAGGCGAAGGCCAAAGTCAGTGCCAGAGTCAACGTGTCAAAAAGCCGGCAGAAGGCCCTGCAGTCGGCGAAGAACGCCTTTGACAAGGCGATGATAGAGCTGGAGACCGCGCAAGGCACCGGCGCGGCGACCGAAAAGCGCTTGCGTGATTCGGCCGCACGAATTAAGCGGCAACTCGATCGCCTCGCTAAGGTGGCACCGGAGGCTGCCTCCGACTCGAGATTATCCGCGTTGGCCGATTTGCTCGGCGCCGCCGGCGACGGCTCCGAGAGTGCGGCGAAGTCCGCCTCGTCGTCACTGGTCGTCGCCTCCGCGATACCTGGCTTGGCTAATGCCTGGCAGCAGTCGCGCACGGTGTTGCCGCCCGTTTCGCATCTGTTGCTCGCGCTGAACCACGAACTCGCCGAGGCCGAAAAGATACGCGCGATCCTGGCGGTAGAGAAGCGCGAACTCGCTCTGCTTGAAGAGCGTGGGCGTCTGCTGCGTTCTGAGTTGTCGAGTCGCGTGCGGACGCTACGCTTGGTTTGCAAAATGCACACCGGTTCGACCAACGCGTGCCAGCAGATCGACCTGATCGATGATGAAAAACCGAATGCTCGATTCGAATTGACGGCGAAGGATCCGCTGAACGGTAGCGCCGTTTCCGGCGTGTTCAAGAAATCACTTCCCGAGCTCGAAAGCGGTCCCCCAACCGGAAAAATGACCGCAGGTGAGGTTCGCGAGTTGGCGATATCATTGCTCGAAAGCTATCAGAGCGCATTCGATATCGCGCTGAACGGTCTATACGCGACAAATCTGATACACGAGAAGATGGGAATCGAGCACGAATCGGCTTATCGGCAGTGGTTCAATTTGACCCAGGTGCCGACCAAGCAGTTGGAGCACTACTACGCTGGCGGGGTCAAGCCGGCAGAGATCGCGGATCTGCTGCTCAAGGCCCTCGGGGTAACCGGTATCGCCATTGGAGTGAGCAAATGAAGCGATCGATCGTATTAGCTTGTTCGCTGGTCGCGGCGGGTTGTGCGACACCACCGGCCGTCTTTCAGCTTGCCGAAAAGACCGCCGAAGGCGCCGGCCAGTTCGTCGTACATTTGAATCGTCTCGAACAACACTATCAGGATATCGCCCGACAGCGCATGGATCTGGTCGTTCGGCGGGAGGCTGGGACCCGACAGTTCCAGGCGGATCTCGCCCGATACCGCGCGATCAATGCTGGCGGCGGTGGTCAGACCGATCAGAGCCGTTGGGTAGATTCCAAACTGCAGTTGTTTTCGCAGTTGGAGACGATTCAGCGCGAGGCGCTCAAGGATGATGCTTCGCGCAGCCGCGACCTGTTGGGAGGTCTCGTGCCCATCAAACCGTACAGCGAAAAGCTGATGGAGATCGGCAGCGCGCTGGCGACACAAGGCACCGCCGACTCAAAGGAGCAGCGTTTGCGGTTTTTGGCGGGGTACCTGAAAGAGGTCCGAACGGACCTTAAATCGGCGCTGAACGAAGACAACGCGCTGGCGCAGTCTGCTTCCACCCTGATCGACAGCGCGAAGGCCGACCTGGAGTCGGCTTCGGCGAAATTGAAAATCGAGAAAAAGTAAACGATGAACGCAACTGCGACCAAACCGAACCCACAGGAGGCTGCGATGGCCACACCCCCAGAAGAACGAGAATCCTTCGATCGACTGCGGCGAACCTCACGGACCCGGCATTTAGTACAAATGCAGATCATGGGGCTCCAGTTGTCGAAATTCGGTGCTACCGCGGCCGAGACGATCGGCATCGACGCGCAGATCGCCCCGCTGGATTTGAAGGCTGACGATTTAAAGCAGCGCTTGATCGCAATGCAGGCGAATCGATTCCAATTCCCGGGTCCGAGCGGCGCAACGTTGACCGAGATTTCAAATCTACTGAAAGCCGTCGAATCGGCAGCGAACGCCGGTGAGAGCGCGAACAAAAAATTGAAGTTGACCGCCTCGGTACTCGAATTGGCCGCTCGCGTGCTGGCTTAGGCACTTAATCCGACCTCGGATAGTCCCTGGTGCACGTTCGAGCGACCCAAGATGATCCGTTCGTTGCTCAACCGCTTCGACGGATCTGCGCCGTCGCGAGCTCAACGATCTGCTCTGGGATTGGCACATGTATGCAGAAAGTTTCCGTAGTGATGACTTTGCCAGCCACTTACTTGGAACTCGCTAAAGAGGCGGAAACGTCCAAGAACCGCATCTGTCCAAGAACAGGATCTTGACAAACCGACAACCTCTTTTCGAATCGGGCGGTTCGAGCCGTTCACCTCTTTCAGGGTCTCGGCTCGCTGTGCCACTGCATAGAACGCAAATGGTCCGCTGGACCATACGGCCAGCAGCATCTGCATCTAGTTAGAGCGCCCGCCGCTCTGGAGCCTCAAGTTCGATTCATCAGTTTTGGGGATGTCAATCTCGCGCTTGGGGTGCATACTCAGAGTGCCATTCTCCGAACAATTCGCGCGGCGTGTCGGCATCGAGTAAAAGCTGAAATCCACTGCGAATACCCGTTTGCGTGGGCCGAGCGGCACACCGATTCGAGCGCGAAAAGTTCATTCAGTCTCGGGCCTGCGGGCTGAGTCCCTGCGCTTGGCAATCAATCCACGCGCCGGTTACTGCCGACAGGTAGCGACACCACGCAAAGCATCGGAGAAATTCTTCGGAAACGAGCACCGGTCAGCACTCCCGGGGACCGATTCGAACTTGAGGCCGATCGAGCGACCCGCGCCGCACCGAAAATGCGAACCGAAAGTTGCGCTGACCCAATTGAACACAGTACGTGGGACGTACTGTTGTAACGTTCAGTCCAGTAGGGGATGCCTGAGCCAAACGGTTCACCGAGGTGGCCTGATCCGATGAATCCAATTCGTGCATTCAGGTTCTCGGTGTGGCTTCCGTTGTTGCACTTCGGATATTGATTCTCCGGCAGTCTTGATTGCTTGCGATATCAATCATGCAGCCTTAATTTAGGCGAATTCAACTTCATTTGCCGCCAATCGTCTGCGCAGCTCCGCCAGCATTTCCTTCTCCGTGAAATTCATTGCCCAAGCCGGTCGCAACTGAAAGTGCGGCTGATCGACAAACGAAGTCCAGTTTCCACCCCACTCCAGCCCGAGGTCAACGCCGAGCACGCCCACCGCTTTGTATTTGGGCGATTCGCCCAGGTACCTGTTGCCGGCGAACACGCCGACGTCAAAGGCGATGCCAAAGTTGTGGTTGGAGAATCCGCCCTTGGCATTTGTCACAATCGGCCCTGGCTTGCTCCGGCCCTTAGCGAACAAGGCGTCTTGCTCGGCAAAGGTGCGCGAGCCGCCTATGATTTTGATTTGCACACCGACGCTCGCCGCCTTTTGCACTAGCGCACGCGCCATCGGTCTCACGACCGGCAGTAAGGTAGCGATGTTCAGTTCGCTTCGGTCGTCGACCTGCGTAATCGCCAGTTCGGGCGCTTTGCCGGCGATCGTCGGTTTGACGATTTTGGCGTAGATCGCGCCCCAGGTTTCAGCGCCGGCATGGCCATCGACCTGAACGCCCAGCTTCTTTTGCACAGCCGCAATCATTGCCTGGATTTCCATAGGGCCTCCTTGACTCGGTGTTTGACAGACCATAGTAGTGCGTGCAGATCGCGGGCGCATCACCTGTCTTTGGGAGGTCTCGGCACCCTAAGCCGGTGAACTTCTTCAGCCGCGCCGATCTCGCCAAACACGTGCCCGAGTTGAGCGCCTCGGCGCTGTCGCGCAAATTGCTCTGGCTGCGCCAGCATCATCTGATCAAGAAGTCGCTCACACCTATCGCTACTACATCATTCGCATCGGTCGTGCCGCGATTGCCGCTGCCTGCTCGCTCACTGAATTCAACATCATTCCGGCAATCGCCCATGTTCGTTGAATTCTTCTCAGTAAACGTGATGATTTATTTGCTTAGAGACTCAGCTAGTTGATTTGCGGGCCGCAGGCTTGCTTTCCAGCAACCCCGCGAGTCCATCCGACACACTTTATGCTGGACATGTGTACAGTGTCGGTTTTCGAACGATCCGAAGCGTACACCGTTTCAGCTAGTGTAGTGTTTCATTAGTTCCGTGGCGAAAGATTCGATTCAAACGGCGATGAGCGCGCGGTCGATCCGCAGGGGTCGATATCGGGGATATCAACCCCTGCGGGCGAGCGTGTGGGCGCGCCGTTTGATCGAACCCCTGCGGGGCGAGGTGAAATGGGGGCGACTGCGGCGTTACGAACCCGGGTCAATAGCCCCGCTCTTGACCCGGAACCGCGCCTTGCATTCGCCCCCATTGCACCTCGTCTTTCGCTACGGAACTAATGAAACACTACACTAATCCCCTTGAAGAAGCGATCTACACGGTCGCCGTACGCGAGCTTTGCGAGTTCGCCGCCAAAGAGGGTGATCTCGACCTCAGGTTCACGCCCGCGCCAAATGCCCAGGAAGGTATAGCCGGCCATAAAGTGGTGGCGGCGCGGCGTGGTGCTTCCTATCGTACTGAACTCGCGCTGAGCGGCCGGTACAGACAGCTTTTGGTGCGCGGTCGGGCCGATGGCTATGACGTCGAACGTAACCTGCTGGAGGAATTCAAGACCTTCAAGGGTGACCTGGAGCGCATGCCAGCCAACCATCGCGCACTGCACTGGGCTCAGCTCAAGGTATACGGCTGGTTACTGTGTGACCAGTCGGCATTGCCGACAGTTTCGCTCAGTTTGGTCTATTTTGAAATTGCCAGCCAGCAGGAAACCACGCTGACCCAGCAATTCACCGCCGCCGAGTTGAAGCACTATTTTGAGTCACTCAGTGAACGCTTTCTGGGCTGGGCGCACGGCGAACTCGAACATCGAAGCGGTCGGGATTGTGCGCTGAATGCGTTGCGCTTTCCGCACTCGTCGTTTCGCGCCGGCCAACGCAGTCTGGCCGAAAACGTATTCCGGGCCGCCCGGCACGGCCGCTGCCTGCTGGCACAGGCACCCACCGGTATCGGTAAAACCATCGGCACCCTTTTTCCGCTGTTTAAAGCCGCGCCGGAACAACAACTCGACAAGATATTTTTTCTCAGCGCCAAGGGTACCGGCCGAGAAGTGGCCTTGCAGGCAATCGGCAAAATCAGCAACGATGAATCGGCAATCAAAATACGTTGGCTTGAGTTGGTCGCTCGTGAGAAAGCCTGCGAGCATCCCGACAAAGCCTGCCATGGTGATTCGTGCCCGCTTGCCGAGGGCTTTTATGATCGATTGCCGCGCGCACGCGCCGCCGCCGTGGCGAACGGTCGTCTGACGCAAGCGGTGTTACGCGACATTGCGCTGGCCCATTCGGTATGCCCCTATTATTTGAGTCAGGAACTAGTTCGTTGGAGCGACGTCGTCGTCGCCGACTACAACTACTATTTTGACGATAGCGCATTGCTGCATGCGCTGACCTTGACCAATGGCTGGCGTATCGCGGTTCTGGTCGATGAAGCACACAACCTGATCGAACGCGCCCGCACCATGTACAGCGCCACGCTGTCGCAGTCGGATCTGCACTCGATCAGCCGCTCGGCTCCCGACCCGCTACGCTTGCCGCTGCAACGGCTCAATCGCGCCTGGAAAACCTTGACCAAGGACCAACTCGAAGACTATCGAGCGCACTCGGCGCTACCGCTTAAATTCATCGCCGCATTGCACGCCGTTGCCGGTTTAATGGGTGATCTGCTGGCCGAACCTGGCCGGCAACCCGACGAAGCTGTGCTGCGCGACGACGCCCTGCCGCTCAACGACGCCCTGCTGCGTTTCCATTTTGACCTTCTGCACTTCATCCGGATGTCCGATCGCTTCGGCGAGCATTCATTATTTGATGTCCAACTCGCGCCAGACCCGGCCCGTGCAACGCGCCGTCAAGTATGCTCGACCGTGTGCCTGCGCAACGTCATTCCCGCGCCGTTTCTGCAACCGCGCTTTGCGGCGGCCCATACGACCGTACTGTTCTCGGCAACCCTGACTCCGACCCGCTTTTATACCGATACGCTCGGATTGCCCGATGATGTTGCCAGCGTGGAGGTCGACTCACCGTTCGGGTCTGCGCAATTATCGGTGCAATTGATCAGTACAATCTCAACCCGATTCGAGCGGCGCGATCGGTCGCTGGAGCCGATCGCAAGCTTGATCGCAACTCGTTACAGTGAACGACCCGGCAATTACCTGGCGTTCTTCAGCAGCTTCGATTACCTGCAGCGGGTTGCCAGTACCCTCGCGACTCAGCAACCCTTGATACCGATCTGGCAACAATCACGCGCGATGAATGAAGCTGATCGGCAAGCCTTTCTAACGCGCTTTACGGAACACAGTTACGGCATCGGATTTGCAGTGTTGGGGGGACTCTTTGGCGAGGGCATTGACCTGCCAGGTACCCGCCTGATCGGCGCATTTATCGCGACCCTCGGTTTGCCTCAGTTTAATCCCGTCAACCAGGAAATGCGGCGACGAATCGACTCATTGCTGGGCAGCGGTTACCAGTACACCTATCTTTTTCCTGGCCTGCGCAAGGTTGTCCAGGCTGGCGGCCGCGTGATTCGAAACTCGTCGGATCGCGGCCGACTTTTTCTGATTGATGATCGATACGCCCAACCAGAGGTGCGGGCATTGCTGCCTGCCTGGTGGTCGGTGGTCGATCAAGTCAGCAGCCAGCAGCGGCCTTCAATCCCGCTCGCACAATCGTAGTGTCCTGCCCATCATCCGCGCACCGGGAAGAACGATACCGGCGACATCAGACGATTCTCCTGCGCTTCGAGCGCGCCGAGATTGGCACTCTCCGCCGCGTACGCAAGCCAGTGCGGATCGGCCCAGAGTGCGGCGCGACGGCGCTCACGATCGGCAGCATTTTCGTAGGTCCAGATGTGCAGATATTGGTTGACGTTGCCGGTCTCGGTCACCAGGTAGGCCAGCGGTTGTCCCAGGTGCTGCGTCTGCGGCGCTTTGCCAAGTTTTTCGTATAACGCGAGATGTTTGCCGAGCGTGCCAGGCCGGCAGGTATAGGTGCGAACGTCGAGCAACATGTAGGTCTCCAGTTGATGAGCGAATCGGGGGAAGTCAGTACTCTACACCGAGCATTGCGTCGACGGAGCGGCCACTGTGTGGGTTACCATGCTCGCCGTTGATCGCGCCAGATTAATCAGTCAATCATCAGGCAATCGTACCTTGGAGACTCCTGAATACGACCGTATGGATAACGCCGAGGACCATCTTTGGTGGTACCGCGCGCTGCACGCCTACTTGCTCGATGCCTTCGCAACCAGTAATGCACTGCCCGGGACACCGGTTCTCGACGCCGGCTGTGGCTCGGGCGGTCTGTTGCGCACACTTGGCGCAGCCGAGCCGCAACGCCGTCGTGTCGGACTCGAGCGCCTTGAGCAGGCCGCCGCGCGCGCGCGGATCAAGAGCCGCTCCGAAGTGGTGGTCGGTACGGTGAACACCTTGCCGTTTAAAGACAGCAGTTTCGGCGCAATCTTCAGCGCCGACGTCTTGTACCATCGTGACGTCGATCCGCAGCTCGCCGCTCGTGAGTCGCTGCGCTGTTTGATGCCAGGCGGTGTGCTGCTGGTCAACGTACCCGCATTCCAATGGCTGAGTTCCTATCACGACCAACGCGTGCACGGTGCCCGGCGCTTTAGCCGGCAACAACTCAAAGGCCTGCTGATCGACGCCGGCTTTACCCGCATCGCGCTGCATTATTGGAACAGTCTGTTGTTTCCGATCATGGTGGCGCGCCGCTTGCGCCCGTCCGCCAACCATACTGCTAACGATACCGCCAGCGACGTTGGGCAACTGCCCAACGCACTGAATACCGCACTGGCGAGTATCGTTGCCCTCGAGCGCAAGCTGATCCAGTGGGGCCTGCGATTTCCGGCCGGCGGATCATTACTCGCGATAGCATACAAACCATGACGCAGGTCACGCTCCCGTCCCACTCAGTCCGAACCGAAGAGGCCGATGCCCGCAGCGCAAGCATAGCAGTCCGACGCTACGCGCTGTCGTTCGTCATTCCGGTGTATCGCGGTGCCAAGACCGTGGCCGCAGTGGTGGACGCCATCGCCACCTTGCGGGTTGAGGGCGGGCATGAAGTGGTACTGGTCAATGATGGCAGCCCGGACAATAGCGGCGAAGTCTGTCGTGAATTGGCGCGGCGCACGGATATTGCAGTCACGCTGGTCGATCTGTCGCGTAATTTTGGTGAACACAACGCCGTCATTACCGGTCTGCGTTACACCCGCGGCGACTATGTGGTGACGGTCGACGATGACCTTCAGAATCCGATTCACGAGGCCTTGCGCTTGTATCAGCACGCCCGAGCCGGTAGTTGGGATGTGGTCTACACGCGCTACGCAGTCAAGCGCCACGCCGCCTGGCGTAATCTCGGCAGCCGTTTTGCGAACCTGGTGGGTGACTGGCTGCTCGACAAACCCAAGGGCCTGTACCTGTCGAGTTTTCGTTGCATGAATGCGCTGGTGGTGGGACACGTGATTCGTTATCAGGGACCGTTCCCGTACATTGACGGACTGGCCCTGCAGGTGGCCGGCCGCATCGACAGCATCGAAGTCGAACATCAGTCACGCGTACAAGGCCGCAGCAACTACACCTTGGCACGACTGATCCGGCTCTGGCTGAACTTGTTCGTCAACTTCTCGGTCAAGCCCTTGCGGGTGGCGACCATCGCCGGCTTGATCTTTACGGTGCTGGGCGCGATCGGCACAATCCTGGTACTGGCCGAGGCACTGCTCGGCCGAACGCCAGCGGGCTGGGCCTCGCTGACCGCAGTGACCTTGGTACTGTCCGGCGTGCAGTTACTGATTCTCGGTGTGATCGGCGAGTACCTGGGCCATCTCGCGCTGACCAGCAACGGCAAGCCGCAGTCAATGGTGCGCGAGGTAGTACAACCGGCCGTTCACACAGCGCCCCCCTTATGACACTACATCACGCGGCGCTGGCCGCAGCAGTAATCGGCGGCATTTTTGGCCAACTGCTGCTCAAGGCAGGCTCGGTCGGTGCCACCGATTTGTGGACTCAACTCACGCGGTTGCCGACCTGGGCCGGACTGGCTTGTTATGGCGGTTCAGCGATACTTTATCTGGTGGCGCTGCAGGTCATACCGGTGTCGATTGCGTTCCCCAGCGTGGCGCTCAGTTATGCGGTGATCGCGGTGATTGGCGCCGTGTACTGGCAAGAGCCGGTGGGTTGGCAGCAAATGCTTGGAATCGCGCTGATTTTTGGCGGCGTGGTGATGCTCTATCGTCATTGATCGCGCATGATTCGAGCCAGCGTCGTGCCCACTCGCACGACTTCGGCATCGGTCAGTTGCGGGAACATGGGCAGGCTCATCACTTGCGCTGCGGCCTGCTCGGTGCGCGGCAAACCGCCCGGTCCCTGCAAGGCATCGGCGTAGCCCGGTTGCCGATGCGCCGGCTCGGCATAGTGCACCGCTGTACCAATGCCTTGCGCGCTCAGCGCAGTTCGCAATCGATCGCGGATCGGCGAGGCCACCACGTATTGATGAAAAACTGATTCAGTCCCGAGCACTCGAAGCGGCAATCGCAATTCGCTATCGGCAAGCAAGGCATCGTATTGCCCGGCGATCTGGACCCGACGTGTATTGTCGCGATCGAGATGTTCGAGCCGTACCCGCAGCATCGCGGCGTGCAGTTCATCGAGGCGACTATTGACCCCTGGCATTTCGCTGATCCGCGCGTGGCGCCAGCCATATTGGCGCAGGGCGCGTACCCGTTCGGCCACCCCGGCGTCGCGCGTAGCCACCAAACCGCCGTCACCAAAAGCGCCGAGATTTTTGGTCGGATAAAAGCTGAAGGCGGCAGCGTCACCGACACTGCCAACGCGCCGCCCGCCCCACCAGGCACCATGTGCCTGGGCACAGTCTTCGACCAGCCAGGCACCGTATCGGCGGGTGATTGCTTCAATGGCATCAAGCTGCGCGGGCTGACCATAAAGATGTACCACCACCACCGCCGCCACGCGCTGCAACGCAAGGGTTTCGGCAAGATGCGCTGGGTCCATTGAATAACCAGCGGCTTCGATATCAATCAACACCGGCGTGGCACCGATCATCTTGATGGCGGCGACCGTCGCTACAGCCGTGTGTGAGACGGTGGCGACGCCCTCCCCGGGCTTGACACCCAGTGCACGTAAGGCCAACGCTAGCGCATCGGTGCCGTTGGCGACACCGACCGCCTGCGCGACGCCGAGATATTGCGCGAAGGCACGCTCAAACGCGTCGACCTGTTCGCCCAGCATATAGGTTCCGCTGAGCATTACCGTGGCGATCGCCGCATCGAGGGCCGAACGGTGTTGCAGGTAAGCGGCCCCTGGGGAAACCTGCGGGATTGTTGACGCTGCGGCTGACTCGCCGATCAGCGTCGAACCACCCCGGGTCATGCCGATTGGGCGATCGGTTGGCGGAAGTATTCGAGGGTTTGCGCAAGCCCTTGGCGCAAGGAGACTTTCGGGTGCCAACCGGTCAGGCTGCGTAGCAGCTTGTCGTCCGCGTAATAGTCACCGACGTCGATGCGCCGGCGGGCCGCCGGAAACTCGCGCACAACATACTGTCCACTACCATTGGCCTGCACCAGGGTGTCGGCAAGTTCCAGCAAACTCACCGGAGGACAGCCGCCGACGTTATAAAACCGTCCGGCCATCGACGGTTCAGCGGCCGCCAAAAACGCGTCGACTGCGTCATCGACATAAGTCAAATCACGAAGCTGCTTGCCGCCCCAGACTTCAAACGGCTCACCGCGCAGCACACTGCTGATCCAGATTCCCAAAAACGTCTGCTTTGCGTCGCAGACTCGCATACGGGGGCCGAAGGTATTGGTCAGGCGCAGCGCGCTGGTCGCCAGACCATACACTCGACTGTACAACAGGTGATAGCCCTCGCCGGCCAGCTTGTTAAAGCCATTGACGTCAACCGGATTGACGCTGTGCGACTCATCTACCGGCAAACTCTGGGCAACCCCGTACACCTGACGCGTACTGGCATAAACAATCATCGTCTCGGGGGCGTGCGCGCGGCACGTTTCCAACAGATGCAACTGAGCGGTGGCGTTGATTGACAGATCAGATTGCGGATCGGTCATCGAACCCTGATGACTGGTTTGACCGGCCAGATTGAAGATGGTTTGTTGATCTTGTACCAGTGCCGGAAGAACACTGGCGTCGCGCAGGTCGAGCAATTCAATGCGAACCCGATTTGAAGCACCCTCCAAATTCGCCAGATCGCCGCCATGTCCCGGCAGGAGATTATCGACGACCAGCACCCGCGCGCCCAGCGCATCGAGACGACGCACCAGGTTTGAGCCGATGAAGCCAAGCCCACCGGTTACCAAAACCTTGCGATTTCGCCAATCGATCGACTTATGAGGCGTTGCACTTAGCATTTTGAACGGTTTATGGTCTTCAAGGGATTGTAGTTTAACGGCAACGCACATCCGCCGGATGACCGAGCTTGTGTCAAAAATTGCTAACGCCGGAAATCCGGAACGCTCACCGCTGCGGCGACTCGGCACGAACCACACGGGTGGCTTGCACCTGGCCGGCCCCGAGGATCATGTCGGTAACCCGCAAGGTATCACGTGCCCGATCCAGCAGATCAGCCAAGTCACCACGCTGCCAGGGGCCGTCGGTCAATATCCAATCACCGCTGTCGCCAGCCGGCGCGACCTGTGCTACCTCTATAGGTGCCAGCCGATTGCACAGCAAGTCGAGTCGCTGCCTGCTGCGAAAGCGCTGCCCGGGTCCCAACTCAAGGCGCAGACGCGGCAAGCTACGCAGTGCTCCTTGGGCGTAGTGGTCAAGCAAACAGGCGACCTCGGGATCAATCACCAATATTCGGTCGCCGGCCCGCGCGCGCTGCGCAATATCAACGATGCTGTTGCTCCAGGGTCGCTGTTCGGCACGCCCGTTGACATAGTCCCAACTGGTGAATAGACAGATTGTTACCCATGCAGCGCTGGCAATTCGGATTGCCGGACTCTGCCATTGCAGGGTGACGGCGGCACAACCCAACAATATGGCCAGCGGAATCCACAGCCATAACGCGGTTCGGGACAATAAAATCGGCTGAACCAGCGCCGCCAGCACCAGGAACGTAGCACCGGTCACAGCCATGACCACACCGATCGACATCACTGCGGCTTGCCTGCGCACTCGGTACGCGCTGAAAACCAAACTGGCCACGATCAAGGCGACCATCGGCCACGCGTACGTCAAGCCCCAGTAATGCGAACCCAGCATGATTTCGCGAACCAGCCTGGACAATACGATCGGGCTGAACGATGACGGAATCCAGGCGAGACCCAGTCGATTGGTTGCGAGTACGCCACTCGCCGCCATCACCTGCGGCAAACATAACAAGGCCACCACGCAGCAGGTAGCGAACCAGACCAGGAAGTACTGTTTGCCGGCTCGTGCGGCCCATCCAAAGTACAGACCGGCCACCGCCAGGCTGGTGATGAACACGATCGACGTGGTGTGCGTATAAAACGCCGCCACCGCCGCGAGCACCATCGGCCAGAGAAGCTGTAAAACCGCGGCAACGCCGTATGTTCGCTCGGAGCGCCACGCGGTCAACGCATTAACAAACGCCGAAATTGCAATCGCTATCCAACACTGCTGCAGTGCATAGGGGCGAATCTCAAGCGAAAATTCCAGCCCCAGGGCGGGCAGCAACCAGGCCAGCAACGCTACCGCCCCGGCGATCGGACCGGCCAGCCCACGCGTCGCCCGATAAACAAAAATGGCCGCCAGGCCGGTCAGTAGTAACGAGAACAAGCGGCTCGAAAGCTCCGAATCGCTGACCACCCGAATCCAGGCCCAAAGCGCTGAATAATACAGCGGCGGACTCGACTCCAGACGCCAACCTTCGCCCCACAATTGCGCCAACATCAGCCGCGCGTGATAGAGCGAAAACGCCTCATCAATCCACAACGAAGGCATTGCGATCAGCGGCAGGCGAGTCAGCCATAACAAGACGGCGACCGAAATCAAGATCGCGAACAGCCGCGATGATTGATGCGAGTGGTCTGCGCTCGGGGGTGCTGAAGGCATTGGCAAAGTTAAAAAAAGCGGCAACCGATTCGTGTAAAAAGCCCCGCTACTGCGGGGCTTTTTACTGGTGCCGGCTACAAGAATCGAACTCGTGACCTTCGGTTTACAAAACCGCTGCTCTACCAACTGAGCTAAGCCGGCGCATGGATTTCCGGGTGGAGCCGGAAGGGGGTGAAATCTACTTGATTCTGGTCAGTTTGGCACGTCCTCGTGTACCGTTTCGACCACCGCTACGTTGACCAGGGCCAGACGGCCCATCGGTCGGGTCGGAGCCGTTGTCAATTGGCGTCGTTACGGTGACTTCGGCACCGGGTAGTGCGCTGGGTACAGCGCCGGGTACTGCTCCGGGTGCCGATCGCTTCGGCTCTTTCGAAGCAGTGTTTTTTTCGGCAGTCACCGTGCTGACTCGAGCCGCAACGGCTTTCGGCCGAGGTGCCGGCAAACTGGAAATTGACGCGGTTTTTTGAACGGTCCCTGGTGTCGGGCTGGCCGCCGGTGCAGTGCCAAGCATTGGCGAGATTCGTCGGTCGGCTTTCGAGATCGGTGCCACGATGGCCCGCGACGGCTCAAGCTCGGCCGGCGCAAGTGATTGCGGACCGGTCGGATACTCGGCCAGGGGTTTCGCTACATCGAACGCCATGCCGTGACCATTCTCCCGCGCGTAAATCGCCGTGATGTTCTCGACCGGAATCGACAACTCGCGCACGACACCACTGAAGCGTGCCTGAAAATGAACCAGGTCATTGCTCAAGGTCAAATTGTGGGTCGCACTCACCGACAAGTTCAGCACGATCTCACCGGCCCGAACATGTTCTTGTGGCACCACGCATCGCTCATCAACCGACACTGCGATGTAAGGCGTGAAGCCATTGTCGTTACACCATTCGTAAATAGCGCGAATCATGTACGGACGTGTTGAACTGGCAGTCATTTTCACTCCTTTACGATTCGCGCACTACGCGCATTACGCGCATCGGGTCCTCGAGCATTGGCTTTGGCCGAGATCAGCGACGCATGACCTTCTCTGAGGGTGTCAATGCTTCGATATACGCTGGGCGCGAAAAAATTCGCTCGGCATAACGCAACAGCGGTGCCGTTGTCTTGGGCATTTCGATACCGTAATGATCGAGGCGCCACAGCAAGGGCGCAATCGCCACGTCGAGCATTGAAAAATCTTCACCCAGCATGTACTTGTTCTTCATGAAGATCGGCGTGAGCTGGGTCAGGCGATCGCGAATCTGCAAACGCGCTTTCTCCATCATGCGACCGGTGTCCTTGTTGTGGTCACGGCGCTCGAGCATTTGCACATGAACAAACAACTCGCGCTCGAAATTGAATAAGAACAAACGCGCGCGAGCGCGCATGACCGGGTCGGCAGGCATCAGTTGTGGATGCGGGAAGCGCTCATCAATGTATTCATTGATGATGTTCGACTCGTACAGAATCAGATCGCGCTCGACCAGAATCGGTACCTGGCCATAGGGGTTCATAATCGAGATGTCTTCCGGCTTGTTATACAAGTCGACATCGCGAATTTCAAAGTCCATGCCTTTTTCGAACAGGACAAAACGGCAGCGCTGGCTGAACGGACAGGTGGTGCCTGAGTACAGGACCATCATGGTAATAATCTCCCGAAAACTTGCGGTAAGTGCTCTAGCGCATTCATTTCAGAAGAATGCACTACTTGATGTCTTTCCAGAACACCCGATTCAGGTTCCAGGTAAACAGTGACAACAGACCCAGGAACAGCAGCACCCAAACACCAATGCGCGTGCGCGACTTGGCCGAAGGATCTGCCACGTAAGTCAGAAACGCCACTAGATCGGCGATGGTGTCATCGTACTGGGCTTGCGACAATATACCGCCCTCGGCCTTGCCCAAGCTTACGACACTGCTTTCGTGACCACCTGCCAGCGGTAGCTTTTCGATCTGCTCGCTGCGATTGCCAGCGGTATCGAACTTAACGGTTGTCTTGGCAAATCCGGTGACAACACCTTTGTCATTTTTGCTGACGCGAACCTCTTCAAGCGTCGCACCCCGTGTGCCTTGCAATTCCCACAGCGCATGCGGCATACCGACATTCGCGAACACCGCGTTGTTCCATCCGGTTGCCCGGGTGTTGTCCCGGTAATAACTGCGCAAATAGGTGTAAAGCCAATCAGAGCCGCTGCCATCATGCGAGGACCGCGCGCGCGCGGTCAGTGATAAGTCGGGGGGCAAGGCACCGAACCAGGTCTTGGCATCTTTCGGATTGAGCGTAGTCTTCATCATGTCACCGACCTTCTCGCCGGTGAACAGCAAATTGTCCTTGATCTGCTTCTCGCTCAGACCAAGGTCGGTCAGACGGTTGTAGCGCATCAGGCTGACGCCATGACAGTTCAGACAATAATTGACGAATACCTTGGCACCGTTTTGCAGCGCCGCCTGATCGGTCAACTTTTCAGTCGGGAAATAATCAAGTGCAAAACTACCGCCCGCCGCCCTCGCCTCGCCGGTTATTGCACTGGCAAACATGGCAAGCGCTAAAACGGCCGCACCGAAGAATGATTTAAAACTCATAGTCAATCTCAATGTGGGGTGAAGGTCACACGGTCGGGGACGGGTTTGAACGTACCCATCTCGCTCCACCACGGCATCAGCAAGAAGAACGCGAAGTAGACGATCGTCAGCGTCTGCGAAATAAGCTGTCCGGCCGCCGACGGTGCTTGCACGCCGAAGTAGCCGAGAATCACGAATGACACCACGAATAGTCCATAAACGTAGGCGTGCCAGCCCGGCCGGTAACGAATCGACTTGACCGGACTGTTGTCGATCCAGGGCATCGCAAAGAAGATCATGACCGACGCGCCCATGCCGACCACGCCCCAGAACTTGGCGTCAAACACAAAAAACCCCGCGCACATCGCCAAAATCGCCAGACTCGCCAGAACTTTGGTAAGGCTACTGCGCACCGTTAACCAGATCAGCGCCAGATAGGCCAACAACACGGCTGTCAGCACCAACAGGAAATCGGGCGTCACCGCACGCAGAATGGAGTAGTACGGCGTGAAGTACCAGACCGGTGCAATGTGCGATGGCGTCTTTAGCGGATCGGCCGGTATGAAGTTGTTGTATTCGAGGAAGTATCCGCCAAACTCGGGTGCGAAAAATACCACCGCCGAGAACACCAGCAGGAACATCGACAAGGCAAAAATGTCATGCACGCTGTAGTACGGGTGAAACGGAATACCGTCAACCGGATTGCCGTTGGCGTCCTTGTTTGCCTTGATCTCGATACCGTCCGGATTGTTCGAGCCTACTTCATGCAGCGCAATGATGTGCGCCGCCACCAGACCCAGCAGCACCAGCGGAATGGCGATCACATGAAATGCGAAGAACCGATTTAAGGTCGCATCGCCCACCACATAGTCGCCGCGAATCAGCAACGATAAATCCGGGCCAATAAACGGCACAGCGGCGAACAGGTTCACGATCACCTGCGCGCCCCAATAAGACATCTGACCCCAAGGCAATAGATAACCGAAAAATGCTTCGCCCATCAGGCACAGGAAGATCAGACAACCAAACACCCAGATCAGTTCACGCGGCTTGCGGTAGGAGCCGTACATGAGTCCGCGGAACATATGCAGATAGACCACCACAAAAAACGCCGAGGCACCGGTCGAATGCAGATAACGAATGATCCAGCCACCCGGCACTTCGCGCATGATGTACTCAACCGACTCAAACGCTTTCGCGGCGTCCGGTTTGTAGTGCATGACCAAAAAGATGCCGGTCACGATTTGCAGAATCAGAATGAATAGCGACAGGCCGCCGAAGATGTACCAGATGTTGAAGTTCTTCGGCGCGTAGTACTGCCCCATGTGCTCGTTCCAGAGCTTGGTCAGGGGGAAACGGGTGTCAATCCAGCCTAGCAGGCCGTTGGTGGAGACTTGCTTCGATGAAGCCATGATGATTCGAAACTCCTCGGCGGGACGCCTTCTGCGCCCCTGGACATTTACATTAGCGCGGCAATGTTTTCAATCGCCGTTCAAGCTTAACTTCCAAGCTGATTATATAAAAGCACAAGCCAGCAATTCCGATACCATTACCGGACGCCTACGCTTTCTTGTCTTCCCCAATCAGCAGGCGCGAGTCGCTCAGGTAAACGTGTGGCGGCACTTCCAGATTGTCGGGTGCCGGCTTGTTCTTGAATACTCGACCGGCAAAATCAAAAGTCGAACCATGGCAGGGGCACAGGAAGCCACCCTGCCAGTCATCCGGTAACGAAGGCTGTGCACCTGACTGGAACTTCTCGCTCGGCGAACACCCCAGATGCGAACAAATGCCGACCACCACCAGGTACTCTTCCTTGATTGATCGATAGGCATTCTTGGCATAAGCCGGTGTCGGATAGTCAGTGCGCAACGATTTCGGGTCGGCCAACTGAGCTTCCGTTTTGGCTAATGTCGCCAGCATTTCCTTGGTCCGGCGCACGATCCAGACCGGTTTGCCGCGCCACTCAACACGAAGCAGCTCACCCGGCGCCAGATCACCAATATCGACCTCGACCGGCGCACCAGCGGCCTTGGCGCGTTCGGAGGGCTGGAAACTGGCCACAAAGGGCAGCGCCGCAACCAATCCGCCGGCTGCACCCACGGCCGCTGTCAGACCAACCGCGCCGCGCCGACTGGCATTCGGTTCAGGGGCGTCGGCCCTGGCCTCAAGGCTGGAATTGCGCGCCATCGAAGATTGTTTGGTACTCATAGGATGTGAGGTTTGATGAGAAAGGAGTTCGTCTTAAAGAGTAGATTTTCGACAACCTTGCATTCTAGCAGCCTGCGACTTTGTCCTCTGCCGAGTTGACGCTCTGTGGCTTTGGGAAGACAAGCTGTTGTAAACCGTTGCCGATTTCACCTGCGACGCGACAACCCGAATTCTTTGCCCGCCGAGGCTTTTGGGTTGATGCTATAACCGCAGTTCGGTAAAACAAAAAACCGATATTCTGCTTTTGAAACAGAATCTTACAAATTAAATAGAGGGGTTTTAACATGGGAATGATGCAAGATTTCCGCGCCTTCGCGGTGGGCGGCAACGTCGTCGATCTCGCAGTCGGTGTCATCATCGGTGCCGCCTTTGGCAAGATCGTCGACTCAATGGTCAAAGACCTGATCATGCCAATTGTTGGTGCCATTTTCGGCGGTCTCGATTTCTCCAATTATTTTATTCAACTAGGCAAAACGCCCGCCGGGTTCGCTGGACCGAACACTTATGAAGCCTTGTCCAAAGCCGGTGTACCGCTGTTTGCCTGGGGCAATTTCATCACGATTTTGCTGAACTTTATTATCCTGGCGTTCATCATTTTCCAATTGGTGCGGGTCTATCAAAAAGCCAAAGCCAATATGATCAAGGAAACCCCGGCTGCGCCGCCCGCACCACCGCCGGCCAGCGAGCTCTACTTGAAGGAGATCCGCGACGCGCTGACCAAGCGTTAATCCGCGATCACTGCACAAAAAGACCCGCACCTGGCGGGTCTTTTTGTTGGCCAGGGCGCACCGGCACCGCCCCACTTTCACCGTTGCGCGGTTTGCGCAATAATGTTTGTTGTGATCGGCCAAACCGAGCGCACGCTTAGCGGGTTCTCCCAAGGCACTTGTTGCTGCACATTAGGCCGTTTCGACGGTATTTGAATCATTCATGTTACGCAGCCTCTGGTTGTTGTTTTCTCAAGCAGTCACCATCGGTTTAGCGCTGCTGTTTCTGGTGGCGGGCATAAAGCCCGATTGGTTGAATGCATCGTCGGCGGCTGTGCGTGAATGGTTGCCGTCATTTTCAGGTAACTCCGCCACATCGCCAGCCCATCAGCCGCAAGCCCAAAACACGGAGGTGGTGCCGGTCGTAAAAAATGGCGTGACGGACAAGGTATCAGACGCAGCGTCAGGCGGGGTCCTGGGCAAAGTCGAGGCGCCGAACGCCAGTGCGTCAGGTGAGGCGGTGCTGCGCAAAGACCCGGCGAGTCCGGCATTTTTGTCCTATAGCGAAGGTGCAAAACGCGCCATCCCCAGTGTTGTCAATATTGTTACCGACAAGCAGCAGAAGCTGCCAGCCAATCACCCGCTGCTGAATGATCCGGCGTTCAAGCGCTTTTTTGGCAATCAAGCCCCGGGTGCGGCCCAACCCGGAACACGTCGGCCAGCGGCCAGCCTGGGCTCCGGTGTCATCATTGGCAGCGATGGCCTGATCCTGACCAATCACCATGTGGTTGATGCGGCCACCGACATTGAAGTTGTCCTCTCTGACGGCCAACGCGTACGAGCCAAAGTGATCGGTAGCGATCCGGAGACCGATCTGGCGGTCCTGCGAACCGACAAAACCAACTTGCCGGCGATTGCTCTGGGCGACGCCGAACAGGCGCGGGTCGGCGATGTCGTGCTGGCGATCGGCAATCCGTTCGGCGTCGGTCAAACCGTTACCATGGGTATCGTCAGTGCGCTTGGGCGCAGCCAACTGGGTATCAACACGTTCGAGAATTTCATCCAGACCGACGCCGCTATTAATCCCGGCAACTCGGGCGGCGCGCTGGTCGATACCCAAGGCCGGCTGCTCGGTATCAATACGGCGATTTACTCACGCAGCGGTGGTTCGCTGGGCATCGGCTTTGCAATTCCCGTGTCGACCGTTAAACAGGTGATGGATCAGATTGTTGCCCATGGCAGTGTGACGCGCGGCTATATCGGTGTTGAGCCCCAGGACGTGACGCCCGAGATTGCCGAAGCGTTTAACCTGCCGCGCAAGGACGGTGCCATCATCGCAGGCTTGGTGCGTGGTGGGCCGGCGGAGAAAGCCGGCGTCAAGGTCGGCGATATTCTGATTGAGATCGACGGTGCGCCGGTCAAGAATACTGCAAGCATGCTCAATATGATTGCCCAGATTGCACCTGGCAGCCATGCACAGTTCAGCTTCGTTCGCGAACGCAAGGAAACCCGGTTAAAAATTACCGTCGGCAAACGACCCAAAGCCAGCCCTCGACCGGCTGAATAGGCGCTCACTAAAACGCCGCAGCGTTCTCAAGAAAACGCCCGGACGCGCCTAGCTGCCGTCGGCCTTGGCGGCAGCGGTACCGTCGGCATTAACATCGGGCTGAGACGGCGCGCGGCTCACCGAGGTAATGAAGCCGGCCAGAAAAATTCCCAACTCATACAGAATGCAGAGCGGGATCGCCAGCATGAATTGACTAAGCACATCGGGCGGGGTCAAGACGGCGGCGACCACAAACGCACCCACCACGACATAACGTCGCGCGTCTTTCAGTTGCTGGGTAGTAACCATGCCCAATTTGACCAGCAACATTTCGACCACCGGCACCTCGAAGGTCAGCCCGAAGCCAAAAAATATGGACAAGGTAAAGTCCCAGTACTTTTGCAAATCCTGCATCGTCTCCGCTCCGGTACTGGCCGAGAACGAGATAAAGAACTTGTAAGCCGCTGGCAGAACGAACAGATAAGCAAAGGTTATGCCCACGACCATAAAAAACACACTCGACACAATCAGCGGCAAAGCGAAGCGCTTCTCATGTTCGTATAGCCCCGGCGCAACGAACGCCCAGGCCTGGTACAGCACCCACGGCAACGAGCACAGCAAGGCGGCCAGAAAGGACATTTTTGTCAGGGTGAAGAACGCCCCAGCCTGATCAGTAAAGATCGGTTTGGTTCCTTTGGGCAGGGCCTCGTAAAGTGGCTGCGATAAAAATCGCATCAACTCACCAGAGAAGTAGAAACAAACACCAAACAGGATCAGCACCACGATCAGTGACTTGATCATCCGATCGCGCAGCTCGACCAGGTGCGACAGGAAACTTTCATCGCCGGCCGTGCCTGCGCCAGTGCCGGCAGCGTTGCCGCTCTTACGATTTCCAAGCCACTTCAATGCCATGCGTTTCTGCCTTTAGTGCGGCGCTGAAGCCATTGGCGCTGAGGCGAGCGGCTTGGCCTCAAGTGCAGCGGAATCGTACCGAGCAGCCTCATTGGCCATCGCTTCGAACAGCTTTGGCTGCGCCGCTTCGACGCTCGCCTCGACGGGGGTTGCCAGCGGGGTCGCCAGCACGGGTTCAGGCTCGGGTCGGGTAAAGCGCAAGTAGGCGCGCTTCGGGCGCTTGTGGCCCAGCTCTTTGGAGCGCTCAATGCGGCGATCCTTGATCCGCTCGCGGACTCGGCGAGCGGCGTAAATTCGATCCCAGTCGGTTCGAGGTTCTTCGGTTGTTGTACTGGCAGCACCTTCGAAGGCGGCATTCAGCGACGACAATTCACCGGCGGTTTCAGAGACCACGTTGTCGACCGAATTCTTCAGGCTCTGAGCCGCCTCCTTGACATCGTCCTGGATCTTGCGCAATTCGTCGATCTGCATCTGCCGGTTGATATCACTTTTGACATCGTCGACATAACGACGCAATTTGCCCAGCCACTCGCCGGCCTGGCGCGCCACCTTCGGCAATCGCTCGGGGCCGATGACAACCAGCGCCACCACGGCGATGATCATCATCTCAGTAAAGCCAATATCAAACATGTGAAGTGGACGCTAGGATTTCAAGGCGGTCAGCAACCCGTGCAGCCGTCGAAAAGAGAGGCTCCTAACGCTTTTCCCGTGCTTGCACGTCAATCGTTTTGGCAGCGGCCGAGCTGGTGTCGTCGACGGCCTTTTCGACCGAGGCCGCGCCGTCCTTGACGCCTTCCTTGAATCCCTTGACCGCACCACCCAGGTCGGAACCTATGTTGCGCAACTTCTTAGTACCAAAAATCAGCATGATGATGACCAGCACAATCAGCCAGTGCCAAATACTTAACGAACCCATTGTTCGCTCCTGAAAATTCGAGATTAATCCTTAACGGATCAGGCCGCCGGAGGTTTCATCCCCGAGCGTAACGGCTCCGATCCGGACATCAGATGAGCGTGTAGATGATACACCTCCTGCCGCCCGACCCGCCCATTGTTGATGACAACCCGAAAACCGTCGTTGCAAGCTTGCGATTTCGCCAATTCGCCGGACATTCCGAGCATTTTGCCCAACATTAACTGATGTTTCATGTCGGCATCGTAGAGATTTTCGACATGCAGCTTCGGGATCATCAGCAGGTGTACCGGTGCGGAAGGGTTGATGTCATGAAAAACCAGAATGTCATCATCTTCGAAGACTTTCCGGCTGGGAATCTGGCCTGCCGCAATTTTGCAGAAGATACAGTCGGGCTTAAAACTCACGGTTGCTCCTTACTCGGCAGTGTACGCAGGGCAAATTCATCCAATCCGGACAAGCCCTCGCGGCGCGCCAACTCGCCCAAGACATCGGCCGCCGACAGATCATAGTGCGCCAGCATGACCAGGCAATGAAACCACAAATCAGCGGTCTCGGAAACAATCCGCGCATGCGCGCCGTCCTTGGCCGCCATGATTGTTTCGCAAGCTTCTTCGCCGATCTTTTTCAGAATGGCGTCTTCGCCTTTGCTGAACAAGCGGGCAACGTAGGACTGCTCGGGATCAGCACCTTTGCGCGACTCGATCACCTTACCCAACCGGCTTAAGGTATCGATCGCTTTAGCTTCCTGGTTCACTCTTCCTGGTTCACTGATTGCCGGCCTCTGTTTGTAAAGAATGCCGGCTTATTTGTAAATAAGCTCGGGATCCTTGACGACCGGATCGGTAATCACCCACTGATTATTGGCCAGTTTGTGAAAGAAGCAGGCCTCACGACCGGTATGACAGGCCAGGCCGCCGACCTGATCAACCAGCAACAGAATCACATCGCCGTCACAATCGAGCCGCAATTCGTTGACCAGTTGAATATGCCCGGACTCCTCGCCCTTGTGCCAGAGCCGTGCGCGTGATCTCGACCAATACACCGCCTTGCCGGTCACTGCCGTCAATTGCAAGGCCTCGCGATTCATCCAGGCGACCATCAGGATTCGTTTGCTGCTCGCATCCTGGGCAATCGCGGTGCACAGCCCCTTCGCGTCCCATTTGACGGCGTCCAACCAGCCCGGCGCGTGCGCTACCGGCCGCGCACCGGGACCGTCGGCGCTATCGGACTCTTGGGCGAGCGCAACCGCAGCAGTAGTAGCGGAAGCAGTAGCACCACTAGTAGTAGCGGCAGCATTACCAGCAGCAGTAGCGGCAGTATTAGTAACTAGGGTGGTCATGATAAAAGTACCCGGATCAGTCGAGGCGGACGGCAATGCCCTGGTCGGCCATGAACCGTTTTGCCTGCCCCACAGTGTACTCGCCGAAGTGAAAGATACTGGCCGCCAATACGGCATTGGCCCGACCTACGGTCACGCCGTCCGCCAGGTGTTGCAAGCTACCGACTCCGCCAGAGGCAATCACCGGAATTCCGACCGCATCGGCAACGGCACGGGTGATCGCCAGATCAAAGCCTTGTCTGGTACCGTCGCGATCCATACTGGTCAAAAGAATCTCGCCCGCGCCCAGGCGCTCAAGCTCGCGAGCCCAATCGATTGCGTCGAGCCCGGTATTGTTTCGCCCACCGTGGGTAAAGACCTGCCAATGACCGGCCTGAGTCTCCTTTGCATCAATGGCGCAGACAATACACTGCGCGCCGTACCGTTCGCTCGCGTCGCGAATCAGCGCCGGGTTCTGGATGCCAGCGGTGTTGATTGAAACCTTGTCAGCACCGGCATTGAGCAGCCGACGTACGTCCGCAACGCTGCGTACCCCGCCACCGACCGTCAAAGGAATAAAAACCTGATCGGCGACTGCTTCGATGACATGCAAGATCATGTCACGCGCATCGCTGGAAGCGGTAATGTCGAGAAAAGTCAGCTCGTCGGCACCTTCGCCGTCATAGCGCCGGGCAATTTCGACCGGATCACCAGCATCGCGCAACGCGACGAAATTAACGCCCTTGACCACCCGCCCCGCAGTGACATCAAGACACGGAATAATTCGCCGCGTCAGCAAAGCAATAACCTAGGCGTCAGGCCGATCGATGTGAGCCAGTTGTGCTTGCCCATGACACTGTCGGGCTTAACGATGACCCCGACAGCCTTAGCCATTGAGCTCGTCGGCGCGGGCCTGCGCGTCAACAAAATTGATTTGCCCTTCATACAGCGCGCGGCCAAGGATCGCCGCCTGCACGCCGTCGGCTTCAAGCGCGCAGAGTTTTTCGATATCGGCCATGGCTGCAATGCCACCGGAGGCGAACACCGGCACCTTCAGCGCCTTGGCCAGGCGCTGGGTCGCTTCAACGTTAAAGCCGGTGAGCATGCCGTCGCGTCCAATGTCGGTGTAGATGACGCCTTCAATACCGTAGTCTTCAAACTTGCGGGCCAGATCAAGCACATCATGCCCGGTCAGTTTGCTCCAGCCGTCGGTCGCCACCTTGCCATCGCGCGCATCGAGGCCGACCAGCACACTACCCGGGAACGCGCCGCAGGCATCATGCAGCAAGCCGGGATTCTTGACCGCTGCGGTACCGATGATGACAAACTCCAGCCCGCCATCCAAGTAGCGCTCGATCGTGTCAAGATCACGGATACCGCCACCGAGTTGCACGGGAATCGCACCGTCCACCTCCCTGAGAATGGATCGGATCGCCGCTTCGTTCTTCGGTTTGCCGGCAATCGCGCCGTTCAAATCGACCAGGTGCAGACGTCGCGCACCTTGCTCGAGCCAATGCCTGGCCATCTCGGCCGGATCTTCGGCAAATACGGTAACGTCGTTCATGTCGCCTTGGCGCAAGCGCACACAACGACCATCTTTGAGGTCAATAGCAGGTATCAGCAACATGGGCGCAAATCTTCAAGTGATCTTAAGTCCAGCGGCCGGTCAGGGTCGCCAATCGACGAAGTTTTGATAAAGGCGGAGGCCGGCGGCAGCACTTTTTTCCGGATGAAATTGCGTAGCGAAAATATTATCGCTGGCGACCGCGCAGGTAAAGCTCAAACCGTATTCGCAGCGACCAACCGTCTGATTTTTCTGCTCGGGCGCTGCAAAATAGCTGTGCACAAAGTAAAAGTAGCTGTCCTGCCGGATCCCTTCCCACAAGGGGTGCGCGGCACACTGGTGAACCCGGTTCCAGCCCATGTGCGGCACCTTCAAGCGCTGGCCGTCGGCCAAGCGCATGGATTCGGCGGGAAATTTCAGCACCGGTCCGGGTAACAGTCCGAGCCCTCGGGTATCGGCCTCTTCGCTCCAGTCGAACAACATTTGCTCGCCGACACAGACGCCAAACAGGGGTTTGCTGGCCGCCACCTTGATGACGGTGTCGCGCAGGCCGGACTGATCCAGGTAACGCATGCAGTCGCGCATCGCGCCCTGACCCGGCAGAACCACGCGGTCTGCAGACAGTATTTCTTCGATCGAACTGGAGATGATCACCCGATGTTTTGGCGCAACCTTCTCGAACGCTTTGGCTACCGAGCGCAAATTTCCCATGCCATAGTCAACCACTGCAATGCAGCTCATAAGGTATGTGCTAGAGCGTTTCCTTGGTCGAGGGTATGCGGCCGGCAGCGCGCGCATCTGGTTCGACCGCCATCCGCAGCGCCCGCGCGAACGCCTTGAAAATCGTTTCACATTGATGATGCGCATTTTCGCCGCGCAAATTATCGACATGCAGGGTCATCAGCGCATGATTCACCAGACCTTGAAAGAACTCATGCGCCAGATCGACGTCAAACGCGCCGATCATCGCGCGCTTGAATTCAACATGCCACTCAAGGCCCGGTCGACCCGAAAAGTCAATCACGACTCGCGATAAAGCCTCGTCAAGCGGCACATAGGCATGGCCATAACGCCGAATGCCTTTTTTGTCGCCGATCGCCTGGGCGAGTGCCTGACCCATGGTGATGCCGATGTCCTCAACCGTGTGGTGTGCATCGATGTGCAGATCGCCGACCGCGCGAATTTCAAGATCGATCATGCCGTGACGGGCAATCTGATCGAGCATATGATCCAGAAACGGCACACCCGAGGCGAGCTGTTGCTGGCCGGTGCCGTCCAGATTCACCGAAACGGTAATCTGGGTTTCGGCGGTGTTGCGGGTAACCGTCGCTTTGCGCATAGGCCTTGATTCTAATCGAGACGTAACTCGGCGCTGCGCGCATGCGCCGCCAGCCCTTCGCCGTGCGCCAGGATTGCCGCCAGGCTGCCGAGGGTTTGTGCGCCCGCCGCCGACACTTCGATGATGCTGGAGCGCTTCTGAAAGTCGTAAACACCCAAGGGCGACGAAAAGCGCGCGGTCCGCATAGTCGGCAACACATGGTTCGGCCCGGCAAAATAGTCGCAAATCGACTCTGAAGAATAGGGCCCGAGAAACATCGCGCCAGCGTGGCGAATGTGTTCGGACAGCTCGCGCGCGTTAATCGTTGAGATCTCCAGGTGCTCGGCGGCAATTTCATTGGCAATCGCGCAGGCCTGCGCGAGATCGCGGACCTTGATCAGCGCGCCGCGATCGGCTAATGATTTTCGAATGATGTCCTGCCGAGGCATGGTCGGCAACAACTTTTCGATCGAACCATATACGGCCTCGATAAACGCGGACTCCGGGCACAACAGGATGGACTGCGCCAGTTCGTCATGCTCGGCTTGCGAGAACAGATCCATCGCGATCCAGTCGGGATCGGTCTTGCCATCGCAGATGATCAAAATTTCGCTCGGACCAGCGATCATGTCTATGCCAACCACACCAAACACCCGACGCTTGGCCTCGGCGACATAGGCATTGCCAGGTCCGACGATCTTGTCGACCTTGGGCACCGACTTGGTACCGTAGGCCAGGGCCGCAATCGCCTGCGCACCACCCAGCGTAAATACCCGATCAACCCCGGCGATCGCCGCTGCCGCCAGAACCATCGGATTGCGCACGCCATCCGGGGTTGGCGTCACCATGACAATTTCTCCGACGCCGGCCACCTTGGCCGGAATCGCGTTCATCAAGACCGATGACGGGTAGGCCGCCTTACCGCCCGGCACATAGATGCCGACCCGATCAAGCGCAGTGATTTTTTGGCCAAGCCGCGTGCCGTCGCTTTCAACATAAGACCAGGACTCGGCCCGCTGCCGATCGTGAAAACTGCGCACCCGCGCTGCCGCCTGCTCAAGCGCCTGGCGTTGCGCGACCGGCAGCTTGTCTCGCGCGGACTTGAGCTCAGGGCGCGGCAACTCGAATTGGCTGGCCGCCGCCAGGCTCATACGGTCGAATCGAAGGGTGTATTCCAGCAGCGCGGCATCGCCACGCTGACGCACATCGGCGATGATGTCGGCGACCACGCGCGCAACCGACGCGTCTTGCGACGGCTCATAGGCCAACAAAGCTGCCAACTGGTCATTGAAGTCGGCAGCGCTTGAATCGAGTCGATTAATCAACATAGCGTTGATTCTAACGATCGAGCGCCGTTGCGAACGCAATGCCGAGCGACGTGCAGACCGCCGATTCAATCGCCAGCATAATGGGTTGCAGAGCCTTTGAGCGATTTTTCAGGGCGGCCTGGTTGACAATCAAGCGCGACGAAACCGCCAAAACATCCTCGACCTCAACCAGTCCGTTGGCTTTTAAGGTGCTGCCGGTCGAGACCAGATCGACGATCGCGTCGGCCAAACCCACCAGCGGTGCCAACTCCATCGAGCCGTACAACTTGATCAGATCAACATGCACGCCCTTGCGCGCAAAATGCTCGCGGGCAATGTTGACATACTTCGAGGCGACTTTCAGGCGAGCGCCGCGCCGCACCGCATTGGCGTAATCAAAACCCTTGGCGGTCGCCACGCACATACGGCAGCGGCCAATGCCCAGATCGATCGGCTGGTACAAACCTTCGCTGCCGTTCTCCTGCAACACATCGCTGCCGGTGACGCCGAGCTCGGCGGCACCATATTGAACATAGGTCGGCACGTCACTGGCGCGCACAATCAGCAGTCGCAGATCCGGATAATTCGTGGCAAGAATGAGCTTGCGGGTCTTTTTGACATCACCTTGAACCTGAATGCCGGCGGCGTGCAATAAGGGCAGCGCTTCGTCAAAAATGCGACCCTTGGAGAGCGCCAGCGTGATCATTTGACCCGTTCGATACGCGCACCCAAGGCCAGCAGCTTGGATTCCATTTTTTCGTAACCGCGATCCAGATGATATATGCGCTCGATAATCGTTTCGCCATCCGCCACCAGGCCGGCGATCACCAGGCCTGCCGAAGCCCGCAAATCGGTGGCCATGACAACCGCACCGGACAATTGCGGCACCCCATGAACGATAGCCCGGTTGCCGTCAATGCTAATGTCGGCACCGAGGCGCTGCATCTCAAGCACATGCATGAAGCGGTTCTCGAAAATGGTCTCGGTCACCTGGCTGGCACCCACGGCAACAGTATTAAGCGCCATGAACTGGGCCTGCATATCAGTGGCAAATTCCGGGTACGGTGCCGTCACGACATCGACCGCCTGCGGGCGCTGATCCATCTGCAAGGAAACCCAGTCGCTACCGGTTTCGATTCGCGCGCCCGCCGCGCTGAGCTTTTGCAGCGTGGTGGTCATCGATTCAGGTGCGGCCCGGCTGAGCCGGATTCGACCCTGGGTGGCGGCGGCCGCACACAAAAAGGTGCCCGCTTCAATCCGGTCAGGCATGACCTGATAATGGGCACCGTGCAAGGCCGCCACGCCCTGGATTCGGATGGTATCGGTACCCGCGCCGCTAATGCGAGCACCCATCGCGATCAAGGCATTGGCCAGATCAACCACCTCGGGTTCACGGGCGGCGTTTTCGAGCACGGTTTCGCCGTCCGCCAACGTAGCTGCCATCATCAGGTTTTCGGTACCGGTGACGGTCACCATGTCGGTGAGAATACGCGCGCCCTTCAGTCGTTGCGCCTTGGCGACCACAAAGCCGTGTTCAATATGGATCTCGGCACCCAGGGCCTGCAAGCCCTTGATATGCTGATCGACCGGGCGCTGCCCGATCGCACAGCCGCCGGGCAGCGATACCCGCGCTTGCCCAAAACGCGCCACCAACGGCCCCAGTACCAGGATAGAAGCGCGCATGGTCTTGACCAATTCGTAGGGCGCTTCGAGCGAACTGACGGCGGCCGCCTGCAAGGTCACCTGATCGAGATGGCGTTCATGACGAACGCCCAATTGACTCAACAGTTTCAGCGTTGTGCCGACGTCTTGCAGTTGCGGCACGTTGGACAGCGTCAACACATCGGCGCTGAGCAGGCTGGCGCACAGAATCGGCAGCGCCGAGTTCTTGGCACCGGACACGATGATCTCGCCTTTTAATCGCGCGCCGCCGGTAATCCTGAGTTTATCCATGCTGAGTCTTTCTGGCCGGTACGATCAGGCGCGCTTGGCCGCATATTCGGCAGGCGTGAGCGTCTGCATCGACAAGGCGTGAATTTCAGCACGCATCCGGTCACCGAGCGCGGCGTAGACGAGTTGATGTCGCTGGATCAAGCGCTTGCCCTCGAATAAGCCGGAGACAATCACCGCCTCGAAATGTTGCCCGTCGCCACTGACTTCAAGTTGTTCACAGGCCAGGCCTTCGGCAATGTAGCTGCGAACGTTTTCAGGTGTAACCATGTGCTTGGCGTTTCAGGAGGTTCTGCGTTTCAGGGGTTCTACGTTTTAG
>JANORY010001021.1:0-6653 GCA_031415535.1 Burkholderiales bacterium
CGCGCTCGCGGCGCATCCGCAATGGGCAACATGGGCGGCGATTCGGGTTCGGGCCGGGGAACGAATGCAAGCGAGTCGGACGCCATGGCGGGGTCTCCGGGGCCTTCGCTGGCAGACGCCTGGGACCGCGGGCGGCAAAGCGGGAGCAGCGTGCCGCTGTCCCTGCTGGCGGCGGTAAACGTGGTCAAAGGGCCGCCCATGATCAAGAACGAGAACGGTTTACTGGTAGGCTTTGTTTTTGCCGACATCGATGGCGCACAGCGCGACTTGGGCAGTTGGGTAAAGGACGCCAAGCGCCTGGTCCAGGAGCGGCTGGTGACACCTGTTGGCTTCCGGCTTCAGTGGACAGGGCAATACGAATTCATGGCCGAAATGGAAGAGCGCATGAAGTTGGTGCTGCCGCTGACCTTCTTGCTGATCGTGGCACTGCTCTACTTGTCGTTGCGCGGTTGGCCGCAGACCTTGCTGGTGCTGCTGAGCCTGCCGTTCGCAATTGCGGGCAGCGTCTGGCTGCTCGCTATGCTCGAGTACAACTTGTCCACAGCGGTCTGGGTCGGCATGATCGCGGTAGGCGGTGTCGCCGCTCAAACCGGTATCGTCGTTGTGGTGTACCTTGACCAGGCCTTTGACGCGGCGATTGCAAAGGGGAATCTACGCGCGGTCGAAGACATTGATCGTGTGGTCGTCGAAGGTGCGGAACAATGTTTACGGCCGATGCTGATGACGGTCGCAACAACTGTCCTGGGACTTATGCCGCTGCTCTTCGAAGGAGGTGTCGGGGCTGATCTGTCGGCGCGAACGGCAGCGCCGGTGGTGGGCGGGCTGTTTGCGTGCATGTTCCTGACACTCCTTGTCCTGCCGGCTGCCTATGCCGCCTGGCGTCGCTGGCAATTGAGTTCCGGCCGGCTAGCCGCCGCGATTCCCATCGAAAAGCAATGACACTTGCAGCCACAGCCGCCGCAATGAGCGGTCCGGAAACACCCGTTCGCGGCCTGACCTCCGAACAGGCGGCCCTCGAATTGCAGCAGTACGGTCCCAACGAGATCACCCGGGCGGCGGCGGTATCACCCTGGCGCCTGCTGGCAGCGCAATTCAACAGTCCGGTCATTTGGCTATTGGTGAGTGCCAGCGCCTTATCGGCCGCCTTGGGCGAGGTGGCCGATGCGGTCGCCATTGGTGCGATCGTGATCATCAACGGATTGGTAGGATTTTTTCAGGAATACCACGCCGAGCGCGCTGTGCTGGCGCTTAGGTCGATGACAGCGCCGCGCGCGCGTGTGCTGCGCGATGGACGCACCGTCGAAATCAACGCGGCGGGCGTCGTTCCAGGCGACGTGCTGCTGCTTGAGGCGGGCGATGTCATGGCGGCCGACGCGCGCCTGATCGAGGCCCACAATCTGTCAACGAACGAGGCGCCGCTGACTGGTGAAAGCGGGTCGGTGGTTAAGTCGACGCAGCCTAGCGATCCGATCGCCCCGCTCGCCGAACGACGCAACTGTGTGTTTCTCGGCACTGCGGTCACGGCCGGTAGCGGGTTTGCCGAAGTCACCGCGACCGGAATGAAGACCGAATTCGGCCGCATCGCCCATTTGCTATCGACAGCACAGGAAGAACAGAGCCCGCTGCAGACGCGTCTGGCGCGGGTAAGTCAGTTGCTTCTGTATTTGTGTCTGGCCGTCGTTGCCGTGGTCGCGTTGCTTAGTTGGCTGCGCGGTATGGCACCGATGGATATGCTGTTGACGGCGGTATCGCTTGCCGTGGCGGCGGTCCCGGAGGGCTTACCGGCCATCGTGACGATCGCGCTTGCAACCGGTGTGCAACGCATGGCGGCCCGTCACGCACTGGTGCGGCGCCTGCTGGCGGTCGAGACCTTGGGCTGCGCCACTGTGATCTGTAGCGACAAGACTGGCACGCTGACCACAGGCGTCATGGTCATGCGCGAGCACTGGGGCGGCGATGCAAAGCAGATTCTGGCAGTAGCGGCCGCCTGCTGCGACGCCGAACTTTCGGCCGACGAGCGCAGCGGGGTGGGAGATTCCACCGAAATCGCGATACTGGTAGCGGCAGCCGAGCGCGGTATCCGTCGCGCCGACATCGAGAATGAAAGACCACGCGTTGCCGTGCATCCGTTCGATTCCGAGCGCAAACGCATGTCGATCTATCGCACCGACGGCAAGCTTTACGCCAAGGGCGCGGTCGAGTCCCTTTTGCCGCACTGCCGCGTCGCACCCGAGGGCACTCTTGAGGCAACCGCCGAGATGGCTGGTCGCGGCTTGCGCGTTCTGGCGGTTGCTTGCGGCAATGCTGACGTGGAAGATGAACTGGAGCTGGTTGGGCTCATCGGCATTGTCGACCCACCGCGTACCGAAGTCATAGATGCGATCGCAAGGGCGCACGACGCCGGGATCGTCACCGTGATGATCACCGGCGATCACCCTGCCACGGCGCATGCTATCGCGCGCGAGCTCGGCCTTGCGCGTGCGGGCGAATCCATCGAGGAACGCGTACATGCACGGGCAACCCCGGAGGACAAGCTGCGGATCATCCGTCATTGGAAGTCCCAGGGCGCGATCGTTGCGATGACCGGCGATGGCGTGAACGACGCGCCGGCGCTGCGCGAAGCGCACATCGGTATCGCCATGGGACGCACCGGCACCGAGGTGACGCGCGAGGCTTCGGACATTGTCCTCGCGGATGATAATTTCGCTTCCATCGTGGCGGCGGTCGAAGAGGGCCGCGGCATCTTCGACAACATCCGCAAGACATTGGTGTACCTGCTCGCCGGTAATGCCGGCGAACTGGGCGTGATGCTGCTGGCGACGCTGGTCGGTCTGCCCGCACCCCTTTTACCCCTGCATCTTCTTTGGATCAACTTGGTGACTGATGGTTTGCCGGCACTCGGGCTGGCAACGGGTCCTGTGCACCCGGATACGATGCGCCGGCCGCCACGCGATCCCAACGAACCGATTCTGCGATCCGTCGAGTGGCGTACGATTCTCTTCATAGGACTCTTGCAGGCCGTCGTCTCGTTGGGCGTCTTCGCTTGGGCGCTTGAAACTCGAAACCTGAACGAAGCTCGAAATCTCGCCTTCTCCACGCTCGTATTCGGTGAACTGCTCAGGGCCTTTTCGGCACGCGACGCCGAGCGGCCGTTTTGGGAGATCGGGCTGCTCAGCAATGTACGCCTGTTCGGCATCGTCGTTGTTTCGATTGTTATTCAACTCGCGATCCATCATATTCCGGCGACGCAGGCACTCTTTCAGATTGGCGAGCTGAGCCTTCTCGATTGCGGCATCAGCCTGGCTGCCGGTTGTGTCCCATTCGCGGTGATCGAGACCACCAAGATCGTCAAGCGGATGGTTCGTCGCGCCAGAGTGCCTGTAAGCGGTACAGAGTCAATTGCCTGACCGGGATCCGATTTGTAGCGTCACCCGTGAGGCGCCAAGCAACGCTGCCGTCTTGTGCCTCGTTTTGATCTGAAAGCTTACTTGAAATCGAAGTCGCTCTTAATACTTAGCCATCTCCTGGTGGCTGCGGCTGTGACGCTGCTTGCTGGGTGCGCGATCGTACGTCTCGATTTCACGAAATCTGCGTCCAAGGCATTTCAGCAGCCTGAGCAAACATCGCTTGGCCGCGGGTACGCGCCGCCAATTCTGGCCGATGCCGCGCAATCAGGATTTTATCTACTTGATGTTGGCATCGAGGCGTTTGCCGCAAGGGCCGCGTTGGCCGATGCCGCAGAACGCGCGCTCGACTTGCAGTACTACATGATGCGCGACGGTCAGACCACTCGATTGTTGATCGAGCGCCTCGTGATCGCGGCGGAACGTGGCGTTCGGGTACGTATTCTTCTCGACGGACTCGAGGCGGCCGGACGCGATCGCGAGATCGCCGCGTTGATTGCCCAGCCAAACATCGAGGTTCGACTATTTAATCCGTTTCTTAACTACGGTTTGACCGCCGCCTCGCGACTGCTGGAGTTTCTCGGAGACCAGGCGCGGCTCAATCGCCGCATGCACAACAAGCTGTGGGTCGCCGACAATGCCGTCGCGGTCGTCGGCGGTCGCAATCTGGGCGACGAGTATTTCGACGCGACCTCGGAAATCAACTTCGCAGACCTCGACCTGTTGGTGGCCGGCGCGGTGGTGCCGCAACTTTCGCGCAGCTTTGACGAGTACTGGAACAGTGAGTGGGCGGTGCGAGTCGCCGCGTTTGGTGTCGCACCGCCCACTCGCGATCGATCCGAACGGCTCGCCGCCGCCGTCAAGACAAACGCGGCACAGGCTCGCAATACCGAATACGGCAAGCGGCTCACGACCAATGATTTTGGCAGTTCGGTGATGAAAGGGACGCTGCCGCTGGTTTGGTCGCCTGCCCACATGGTTTACGATAAACCGGTCAAAACCAAGGTCCACGAAGGGGAAAATCCGCTGACGCATATGGCGCCGCACCTGCGTGACCTTGGTGCGGCTGCGAAGACCGAACTCACCTTGATCTCGCCGTACTTCATACCCGGCGAGGATGAGCGCGTTTTGATGGGCGAACTATCGAGCCGCGGCGTGCGGGTCAAGGTTCTGACCAATTCGTTGGCTTCAACCGACGTTCCGGTGGTGCACTCGGGCTATGCGCGCTACCGTGCCGAATTGCTGCGGATGGGAATTGAACTCTACGAAATGCGGCCAGTCCAGGGTGCCGCCACTTCAAGACGGACAAAGATCTTTGGCGGATCGTCGCACGTGAGCCTGCACGCCAAGGCTTTTATTGTCGACCGTCGAGTGGCGTTTGTTGGCTCGATGAATATCGATCCGCGCTCGCGCCACCTCAATACCGAACTCGGCGTTGTCATTGAAAGTCCCGAGCTCGCCTCGCAATTGGCAGAGATATTCGACGAAGCGTTACAACCATTTCACGCGTTTCGCGTGTCGCTCAAGGACCAGAAACAGCGAGACGACTCGCTGACTTGGATCACAGTCGAAAACGACCGCGAAGTACGCTACGACGACGAACCACAAGCTAGTTTGTGGAGACGGCTATGGTCGCGATTCTTGTCTAATTTGGCACCGGAAGCACTGTTGTAAGTACCCATCAGAAGACTTGATCTAGATCAAGCGCTGCGGCGCGCGGCAAGGACACAATAGCTCATACCTGTCCAGAGCCAATCACGGCTCATAGGTAAATCTCAAATGAAACTCAACTCTAGAGAAAAGGTGTCACTATGAAACGATCAAAATCAGTCGCTCTCGCAATTGGTTTATCGATGGCCTTAACGACCGGTTTGGCCTCTGCGCAAAAAGCCGATGGGCAAGCGGGCCCGGGGCTGACCCGTAGCCAGGTAAAAATGGAGCGCGACGAGTTCCTTAAATACTACAAATGGGACAAGACCTTGGACATTTGGAGCTTGAAGTCGGGCGTCGAACCGCCGACTGGCGTCAAGACCCGAGCCGAGGTTCACAGCGAGCGCGACGCGTTCCTGAGCGCGAACCGCTGGAGTAATGCACTTTCCATTTGGGAGCCGATCAAGGGCGCGCCGCGGAAGATGGACACTGTGCCACGTGCGCAGGTGCGCGCCGAAACACAGCAGTTTCTGCGCACGCACGAATGGGACAACCAGTTAAGCAAGTTCGTAGAGAAAAAGGAGCGAGTCAACAAGAAGTAGTTATCACAGCCGAGGCCATGAACCTGGCGTGGTAGGGGGCTGCGTGACTGCATTAAAAGCCTGTGCGCTCGGACACCATGAGTGCAGCAGGCTTGCTGCTACCGTCAAACTGGAGGGGCATGACCATGAGCAGGCGCGCTGCCATTGGAACGATTGACGTCCAGACAGCGCGTCGTAAGGTTCTGATCTGTACCGTGCGACTGTCCGAAGGATTGACGTCCAAGTCCTGCGTGAACTCAACGGCATGCCCAATCTCCAGCTTGTCGAAATCGAGTTCCTCAAGATCATAAAGTCGACTGGCGACATTGCGGAAGCCGTTATGAGATTGCCGTCCCGGACAGCGGTTGCGCCGCAGATGGCGGCCACCGGAATTTTGTTGCCCAAGAATTGAGATGCCAGTTCCGCAGCTTCGCCGTTTCCACCTTCATCCCACGACGCGCCGCCAGGCAGAATCAGCATTGCGCTGTCTGCAGGCACTACCTGTTCGATCGACTCGTCCGGCGTGATGCGAATACCTCCCGCAGTGATGATCGGGTCGGTTCTCGCGCCCACGGTCACCACTTTGTAGCGATCTGCATTCTTCTGGAACTGCGGACTGTTGATTCCGGCAATGGCGTATCCGTACTCCCAATCAGCGAGGGTGTCGAACACAAAAAGGTAGACTTTCTTAGGTGTCATAACAATGCTCCTTAGCATTGGGTTTTACATTCAAGCCCGTCCATTGCGCCGCAAAGGCCCACATATCAGCCGTTTCCTCGATGATCTTGTCGGTGGGCTTGCCCGCACCATGGCCCGCGCGCGTTTCGATGCGGACGAGGTGTGGCTTGGGTCCGATATCCGCTGCCTGAAGCGCGGCGACAAATTTGAAGGTGTGACCCGGCACGACACGTTCGTCGGTGTCGGCAGTGGTGGCGAGGATTGCGGGATATGTCTTGCCGGATTGAATATTGTGATAAGGCGAGTATTTAAAGAGGTTACGGAAATCCGCCTCCCGTGC
>JANORY010001022.1:0-1102 GCA_031415535.1 Burkholderiales bacterium
CTTGCGGGCGGCACCACTATTTGAGCGGTTCTCGCTGTCGATCGACCCCGTTTCGCACACCGCCATCTTGGGGGCCAGCGGTTCAGGCAAGTCGACCCTGCTCAGGCTGATCGCGGGGCTGGAACAGCCTCTTCACGGCTCGATCGTGATGGGCGGAACGCCCATAGGTGGCCCGCACCACGAGCGTACGCTCGTCTTCCAAGACTATTCGCTTTTCGATTGGATGACGGTGACGCGCAATCTCGAGGTCGCGATGGAATGGGCTGGCATCCGGTCAAGCAACCCCTCTGGTAGGGGTGCCGCCGAGAAGCAGATCAAGGCAATGCTGTCGGCTCTCGGTCTGGAAGGAGTGGGCAATCGCATGCCGCGCGAACTTTCCGGCGGCATGCGCCAGCGGGCGGCCATTGCACGAGCCTTGGCGGTCCGTCCGAAGGTCTTGTTGCTGGATGAACCGTATTCGGCCCTCGACACCGGGACACGGCGCATTACCCGCAAGGCGGTGAATAGCGCTTTGGACCATTCGGGTAGCGGAGCGATAATTGTCACGCACCAAGTCCCGGATGCGGTCATGCTGTGCGACCGAGCGATTGTCATTGGCGGCTTTCCGGTGCGCCTGCTGACCGACGTGACCCTTCCGTTTCGCGGCATGGACGAAGCCTCGATAATGGGCGATAAGCGTTTTTCGGAGCTACTGGATTTCATCGTCGCGGCCATCGATCAAAAGGACGATCTGCTATGAAAAAGTGGTTCTTGCTCGCTGTCGTGATCTTAGCGGTCGGGTTGAGTATCGTGTTTTTGCGGCCGACGCCAACCGACAATCTGCAGACGGTGCGCATCGGCTGGCAGACGCCGCTGGCGACCCAGGGGCAACTCATTCAGGTGCTCAAGAACACCGATATTCTCGAGAAGAACGGTTTCAAGGCGGAGTTCGTGCCTTTTTCCTTCGGCTCACCGCAAGTCGAAGCGGCCGCAGCTGGGAGTCTCGATGTGATTTTCGTCGGCGACCAGCCGGCGCTCAATCTAGTTTCCAAGGGCGCGCCCTGGCGATTGACCTCGCAGCTCTTCGAGACCCGGGTCGCCCTACTGGTGCCTCCCGGCTCGA
>JANORY010001023.1:0-2364 GCA_031415535.1 Burkholderiales bacterium
ACTGACCATAAGGACATGGGGCGGACGATGATCGTTTGGATAGATCCGCACGCTCCAGCCTTGGCTTGTTCGAAATATTGTCGGCACCAACCGATTATAACTCAAGCGCGATTGGGTTAGTACTGAACTGTGCTTAATCCAACTAGTTCTCTTCGGGTCGACTGTACGGTCGATGCCTGACATCGGCCCAGGGTTGGCAGGCAACGTTAAGCAGAGGCGAGTGATTGTGTGGGGGCGCGTTCAACGCGGACGGTGAATTCCACACCCTCTTCTGCCCTACTTCGCCGCCTTTGCCAGGCCGTTTTCGATCATTTCTCGGATGAGTCGCGTATAGGGAATGCCGCGCCGCTTGGCCCGTTCTTTGACCGCTTCGAGCATGGGTTGCGGCAGTCGCATGTTCAATTGCGCTTCTTTCTTTTCGAACTCGAACTGCACCGTCTTGAACTGGGACAGATCGAATTTCGTGAGATCGGCGGTCTCGACGAAGCGCTCGGCTTCGGCGTCAGCGTGAAAGACCGGAATCTGTTTCTTGCTCATAGTGCTGTACCCCTTTTGCATGCATAAATCGCGCGCTGATCGGTCGAATGAAAGTTTTGTGCTATCGCGAAGTCTGAGCGTGAACACTGCGAATACCCAGTGCCCTGCTTCGCTTTGACCGATTGCTTGGAGTCGCGTCTCCGCTCTAAGTATATAGTAAAGTATATACAAATGTAAAACTATTGGCTGCAATCCCCCGAACAGGCGCTGTTCCGTGGCGGCCCTGCCAACGGTCGCAATTATTGCGTTTTGCAGACTTGTTCAGCACCGATAATTCAGGATGACCAGGTTTGAAGTCTTCAAGAAAATCGCGCACTCACATGATACGAACGTCGCGGTGGCTGCCAAGGTCTGCAGATGCCGGTCGCCGGAGACAATGACATCCGCATCCAGCTAATCGCACATTCCAGTACCCGATCGTCGTCCGGAACTTGCGCGAAGACTTGGAGCGTTTCCGTTGGCGTAATGATGAGGGCAAAACCGGCAATCCTGTCGAGAATGAGGTTGGCGTCTGCGGAAGCAACCGCGAATTTGCCAAACAGGTTGTCTCGCAGTTCGTCGAGCAAGGCGGGGGAAATCACTGTTTCGAAGTCTTGATCCGAGCGAAGCCACGGATAGGTTTAGGTTGGACGTTCCTTCGACGCCCGCGTATGCTACCGACTCCCTGTTCTGCGAAACAATCGCTGCCGCGCGGCGTGAGGTGACCACGCCGCCGGTTCATGTCGCTGGATGCCAAACTCGAGTCAAGGAGAGATCATGATCAAAGTCAGTGTGATGTACCCGAACACCCCCGGAGCCCGTTTCGATCACGGCTACTACAAAGACAAGCACATGCCGATGTGCCAGAGCAAATTTGGTGCCGCCTGCACGCACTATACGGTCGATCGTGGACTGGCTGGCGGAGCGCCCGGTGCGCCTGCCGCTTACGTCGCCATGTGCCAATTCTTCTTCAATTCCGTCGAGGAATTTCAAGCAGTGATGGGCCCAAACGCGCAGGCAATCATGGCGGATATTCCCAACTACACGGATCTGGCCCCGGTTATTCAAATCAGCGAGGTTGTCGTCGCCTGAGCGACTGTGCAAACGGTGTTGCACCGACCTCGGCGAGTCGCGCCTTCATCTTCGGATCATCGAGGACTGCAGCAATTTCAACATTGAGCCGGTTCACGATCTCGGCTGCCGTATTGCGCGCAACTTGTTGCTGGTGACGTATTTGAACAACTCGGCGGCCACGTGTTGAGACGTGCAATTGCCGGCCGAGGCAACATTCACCCCGTCGGGGTAGGCCTTGGCCCAGGCGATGAATTCCGGAACGGTCCTGGCCGGACATGCCGGATTGACGACGAGGACATTGGGTGACTGGGTCAGGCTTGCCGCCGGTGCGATGTCGCGCACGAAGTGGCAGGGGAGCTTTTCGTGGAGCGCCGCGTCGATCGCATTGGCCGAAGTAACCATCAGTAGCGTGTAGCCGTGGGCGACCGCACGCACGATTGCCTCGGTGCCAATGATACCGCCGGCACCAGCCTTGTTCTCGATGATCAGGCGCTGCCCGAGACGCTCCGATAACGCTTCGCCAATCAGGCGCGCCGTGGTGTCCGTCACCCCGCCGGCGGCCCATGCGACGACGAGGCGCACCGGCCGCGCCGGGTAGCCCTGTGCTCGCGCAGTCCGTGACACCCCTGGAAGCGCTGCGGCACCTGCAGCCATCGCCAGAAACTTACGACGTTCAACCCTCATTAACGATAATGAAAACTAAGCAATGGCGCGTGGACAAATGCGGCTGCGAGCCGTCTGATCCACACCCGATCCCTTGCCTTGAGCAGGCCG
>JANORY010001024.1:0-4537 GCA_031415535.1 Burkholderiales bacterium
GCTTATCAAGAACGGCCGCTATATTCGACCCGTGCTGGGTGCTGATTTCGACGAAGGCTTGAATCAGCGTCTGGTCGCCGGTACCCAAACCGCCGGCGCATTCGTATTGCGTGTGTTGCCCGGTTCCGCCGCCGAGCGCGCCGGCTTGCGGGCGGCACGATTCAGCAACAAAGGCGGCGTCAGCCCGGGCGATGTGATCGTCGGTGTCGCCGGCAAGCCGGTCACGTCGGTCGGCGCTTTGCTCGGGCGTCTCGATGACTACAAGGTCGGCGATGCTGTCAAGCTCGACGTATTGCGCGAGGGTCGAACCCTTGAACTGGCGGTGACACTGCAACCGGGATCTTGAGCAGCTTACGCTTCACAACAAGCTCGGTGCCGCCGTTCAATTCAATTTAACGAAGACGCAGACCGGAACGCTCGAAGGCTTCCCGGGTCACCGCCTTCTCCGCCTCGCTCAACGCCAGCAACGGGCGTCGTACGTCACCCCCCACCTGGCCCAGTAATTCCTGCCAATACTTGCTGTGCGCCTGAGGTTTGCCCTTCGGGCGCGACTGCCGGAACGCCTCACGCGTAAGGTTCAGACTATTCCGGACTTCACGGGCCGCCTCAGTCTTGCCGGCAAAGGCGAGATTGGTGTAATCATTAATCCGTTGATCAACCGCCGTTTGCAACAAATACGGCGGTGTTGAGCACAAGTAAAGCCGCCAACCCAGCTCCACAATATTGTCCAGCCACTCTTCTTCCGAGGCCGTGCTCACCAAAATCCGGTCGCCGGCCAGCTTGCTAAGACGGCTGTACATTTCGCGCGGCACGCTGTATTTGATGGCAACGATGTTTGGCAGATCGGCAATCCGGTTACACAGCTCCGGACTCATCAGGTAGCCACAATCCGGATGATTCCACAGCGCAATGCCGATGTCGAGTTGTTCACTCAGGTAGCGGTAGTACTCGTAAATGGTCTCATCGGTATCGGCACCGAAATGCAGCACCGGGCTGTGGACCACAATGTAATCGGCACCAATGTCTTGCGAATAACGCGCCAGATCGAGCACCACATCGAGATTGGTATCGGAGCAGGAGGTGACGATACCGCAACGGCCATGCGCGGCCGCCACGGCCAGCTCGAAGCTGCGTTTGCGCTCGGCAACCGACATTGAAAAATATTCGCCTTGTTTGCCGCTGATGAACAGGCCGCCTAGTTTCAAGACATCAATCCAGTGCGCGAGATTGGCCCTATAGCCGTCTTCATCGATCCTCAACTGCGCATCAAATGGCGTCAGAGTTGCCGCCCAAACACCGTGAAAGTTTTTGCGTGCATAGGCTTTGGCGTTCAATTTTGAGTAGTTCATGACGGGTCGCTCCACAGAGTTGGCTTGCTCAGCCGCGCGTTCTGTTCGAGGTAAGATGGCAGTTTACCCGCGCCGCAATTCCTTGAGATCAGCATAACCCGACCATGGCCAGTGAACACTTGAACGGAACGCTGACTGATGTTGACGGTATCAAGGTCGGTCACTTTACCGACACCAGACGCCCGACCGGCTGCACCGTGATTCGTACCGAAGAGGGCGCGACCGCCGCCGTCGATGTGCGCGGTGCGTCGCCCGGTACCCGTGAAACCGATGTTCTTGACCCGAGTTGTCGGATCGATTGTGTGCACGCCATTTTGTTATCGGGCGGCAGCGCCTTCGGGCTCGATGCGGCGACGGGCGTCATGCGCTGGCTCGATGAACACGGTTTTGGCGTATTGGTCGGGCCGGCGCGGGTGCCGATTGTGCCGGCGGCGATCCTGTTCGACCTCACCCTCGGCGATTATCGGATTCGCCCGGATGCCGCCGCCGGCTATGCGGCCTGTGCGGTGGCCAGCGTTGCACCGGTACCGCAAGGTAGTGTCGGTGCCGGTGCCGGTGCCACGGTCGGCAAGTTGCTGGGTCCGCTGCGCGGCATGAAGGGTGGCCTGGGATGCGCCTCGATTCGCTGGCACGGTGTTACTGTCGCCGCGCTGGTCGCTGTCAATGCCTTGGGCGATGTGATTGACCCCGCCAACGGTCAAGTGCTGGCGGGTGCCCGTACGGTCGATGGCCTGGAGCTGGCGAATACCGCCGATGCCCTGCGACGTGGGCTGTTACCAGTCCGGCCTGCGGTGGGTTCGGCCACCACGATCGGGGTTGTCGCCACCGACGCCAGGCTGGACAAGTCACAGGCAAAAAGAATGGCGCAAACCGCCCACGATGGCTTGGCGCGCAGTATTAACCCGGTACACACCCAGTGGGACGGCGACACGGTGTTTGCGCTGGCGACCCATCGGGCGCAGGGATCAATCGATGCGGCGGTACTGAGCATGCTGGCCGCCGAGGTGATGGCGCAAGCGGTGATTCATGCGATCAAGAGCGCGACTCGGGTCAGTGGGCCCGGGGTACCGGATCTGCCAGCCTGGCATGATTTTCGCTGAACGCTAACCTTGTGCTGTTGCACTGACGCAACTGTCTGACCTTCTGGCGGACCGACAGCCCGGTTCGAGCGTTTGGTTGATTCGCGCTTCGCGCGCACGGGAGAACCTTGTAACCCGAGCGCGGTGGTGGGTCAGCCGCGCATGTTACGACGCTCAAAACGGGAACATCATGAACTTTCAGCACGCCGATCGACTTGTGTACCGTGAGCGCAGTTACGATCTGATGGATCAGCCGCTCGAAGCGTATTTTGATCTGATCGATTCGCGGCCGCCGTTTCTGCGGCCCAACCCGCGTTCGCGCGGCTACTTCGCGGATTGGGCGATTGTTGATGGCTGGTTATATCTAACCTCAATCAATGCGCTGTGGGAAGACGCGACACCCGTGAATCTGAAGCAGTTGTTTCCGCTAACCGGCGAGCGAATCTTTGCCGCCTGGTTGACCGGCAAGTTACGCTGTTATCACGTTGAATCGTCGCCGATTGCCCTGAACAATGTGGTTCGCGCTCCGGACCTGTCCATGCGGGTCAATTGCGGCCGGGTCGACGCAACCACCAGTGCTCATCGACCGCTGGCCAGGCCGCTTGCGCGCGCACCGGTGCAGGCGAAGTCAGCCGAAATTATTCAATTTCAAAGTCGTGCCGTACGTACTGTTGCCTAGCACGGGTGGGGCACACCGGGTTACCCAAGACGATCAAGGCCTAAAATGCATTGGGCTGCACAGGGCTGAGGATGCAACTGGCTAAACTCGGGTGAATAAAGTGATTGCGTCCGGGGAGGACCATGCTCAAACAAGATTCTTCGGCCGCCAACACTTACGACGCAGTGCCCTATCAGTCGCATGCGTTTTCGCAATCGCAGCCCGACAAGCTCGCCGTTATTGCCCGCTTGTTTGGCCTGACGCCAGTATTGCCGTCAAGCGCGCGGGTGCTGGAGCTCGGTTGTGCGGCCGGCGGCAATCTGATTCCGCTGGCAGCACGTTTTCCGGATGCGCAGTTTTTAGGCATTGATCTGTCGGCGATTGAAGTCGAGCACGGCTGCCAGCAAATTGAGCGCCTGGGTCTGACGAATATCCGGATCGAGCATCAAAGCATTACCGAGTTTGAGCGCGATGAGCGCTTCGATTACATCATTGCTCATGGCGTTTATTCCTGGGTACCAGCACCGGTGCAGCAGGCGATCATGAAGCTGGTGCAGCAGCATTTGAGTGCAGATGGCGTGGCCTACGTCAGCTACAACGTCTACCCGGGATGGAAGGCGCGCGAAGTGGTGCGCGATGCGATGATGTTTCATACCCGTGCCCACAGCGACCCGTTGATCAAATTGCAACAGGCGCGTGGTTTCATCCAGTACATTGAAAAGATGAGTGATCCGAAAACCGCGTTCGGAACGATGCTGCGCGAGGAAGCCAAAAACCTCAATGAGGCACCTGACTACTATGTATTTCACGAACATCTGGAAGAACATAACCGGCCTTGTTACTTTACCGAGTTTGCTGCCGAGGCGGCCAAACATGGCCTCGGATTTTTAGGCGAGGCGGCGATCTCCGAGATGGCACCACAACGCCTGGGCAACGACATTTTTGAGACGCTGAGCAAGCTGTCATCGGGTGACATTATTGCGACCGAGCAATATATGGACATTTTCAAGAACCGCATGTTCCGGCAATCCTTGCTGATCCGGCGCGAAGCGATGACCCGAGTTGCCCGACATTTGAACGTCGAAAAATTGTGGCCTTTTTATGCGTCGGCGCCGGTGCAGGCCGTCAGTGATGTTCAAAACGAGGAGGTCGAGTTCCGGATCGGTCCGAACTCGCATGTTAAGACCTCGAACTCATTGCTTAAGGCGTTCATGAACGAACTGAGCGCTGCCTATCCACGACCGGTCCTGGTGACCGAGCTGCGTGAGCGCGCCTGGCAGGCCGTGGCGGGACAGCCCATGACTTTGATCATTAATGCGCAAGGCGAGGCCGCCGATCCCAAAGTCGAGTTAGACAACTTGATTCTGCGGATGGTGATCGACGGCGTGCTCAGCCTGCATGTTGAACCGATACTGCTGGGTCGCGCCGATTCGCCCAGGCCGAAGGCGTTT
>JANORY010001025.1:0-1780 GCA_031415535.1 Burkholderiales bacterium
CGATCGGTTTTGCGACCTCGACCTCGCCGGCGCATAACGGCCAGGGCGGCTTGCCGATGCCCTCGCGACTCGCCGATGATGATGAACTGCGCGCCCTGGTCGGCAGTTTGAAGGCGGTCGGCCACGGCCTCTTCATGTTGACCAAGGGGGGTCACACGCGCATTGCATTTCTCGAAGAACTGGCGCGGCTGTCCTGCCGTCCGGTGGTGGTTGCGGCCCTGCTGCACAACAGTACCAACCCGCAAGCAGTGTTCGACGACCTCGACCAACTGGAGGCGGCGCGCCAGCGAGGTCATCGTATGGCGGGTGCGGTTTCCGCCTGCCCCTTGACCAATGAATTTACCCTGCACTCGCCGTATCCGGTCGAGGGCCTGCAGTCCTGGCAGCCGGCCTTGAGCTTGAAGGGTGAGGCTTACCGAAGCTTGTTGCGCGATCCGGACTTCCGGCAGTCGATCCGCAATGAAATTGCCTCGCCGGCGGTGTTTCGATTGTTCAATGGCGAATGGGATAAGGTCCACGTGGCAGAAGTCTCGCAAGCCCGTCATCGCGCTTTTGAGCATCGCAGCATTGCCGAGCTGGCAGCCGAGCAGCGGGTTGACCCGCTCGATTTCATGTTCGATCTGGCGTTAGCCGAGAACCTCGACACCTTGTTCGTCGCGATCCTGTTGAATTCCGACGAGGCTGCGGTGGCGCGAATGCTCAAACATCCGGCCAGCCTGGTGTCTTTGTCCGACGCAGGCGCTCATCTGACCTTCTTTAACGACGCCGGTTTTGGTTTGCATTTACTCGGTCATTGGGCACGCAAGCTCGGGGTACTCAGCCTGCCGCAGGCGATTGCAAAACTGACCAGCGAACCGGCCGAGCTTTACGGTATTACCGAACGGGGTCAACTGAAGCCCGGCTATTTCGCCGATCTGATGTTGTTTAATCCGGTAACGGTGGATCGCGGGCCGAAGCAACGCGTCAGCGATTTGCCCGGCGGTGGCAAACGCCTGATGACGCCAGCCATCGGTGTGCACGGCGTGTGGGTCAATGGTCGCCAGGTAGTCGACGCTGGTGGCCCCATGCCGACAGCGGTTGCCGAAGGCGGTCCTTACCCAGGCCGATTGTTGCGCGAATTTCAGTCGTAAAACGACTGACACCTCGCCAAAGTTTTATGTTCTACTTGCGCTCGCAAACTTTTCAGTGCCGTGACCCGCCCGACCGAGGATCCGATTCACATGCAACCTAAATACCGTTTTCCCGTTGTGATCATCGACGAAGACTGGCGCTCCGACTCGGCCAGTGGTCTGGGTATTCGGGCGCTGGCCAAGGCGATTGAGGATCAGGACATCGATGTCGTCGGCGGCTTCACCTACACCGACGTGTCGATGGTCGCCAACCAGGCGGCGCGCGCCTCAGCGTTCATCGTCTCGATCGACGACGAGGAAATCAACGAGGACGGCGAGGATTCGAAGGCGGTCATCGAGCTGAAGAAGTTCATTCGCGAAACTCGCAAGCGCAATGCCGACATTCCGATTTTCCTGTTCGGCGAGACCCGAACCTCGCAGCATCTGCCCAACGATGTGCTCAAGGAGTTGCACGGCTTCATTCATATGTTTGAAGACACGCCGGAGTTCGTTGCGCGCTACATCATTCGCGAGGCCAACAATTATCTGAACTCGGTGCCACCGCCGTTCTTCAAGGCGCTGGTGAACTACGCCAACGACGGCTCCTACTCCTGGCACTGCCCCGGCCACTCCGGTGGCGTGGCATTCTTAAAATCGCCGGTCGGTCAAAT
>JANORY010001026.1:0-2265 GCA_031415535.1 Burkholderiales bacterium
TCCGGATTCTTTGTCGGAGTATCAATTCGCGGGACTTTTGCGCGGCAGCAAAACCGAGTTGGTCAAATGTCTAGGCAATGATCTGCAAGTGCCGGCCAGTGCCGAAATTGTGCTGGAGGGAGCAATCCAGCCCGATCCTGATTTCAGCCGTACCCGCGCGCTGGCTGCACAGATGGGCATTAAAGGGGCGTTACCCAAGGCGGCCTGCACCGGCTGGGAAATGGCGCTCGAAGGACCGTTTGGCGATCACACTGGCTACTACAACGAGCAGGACTGGTTTCCGGTGTTTACGATTGATCGAATCAGTCAGCGCACCGATCCGATCTATCACTCCACTTACACCGGCAAGCCACCGGATGAACCGGCGATTCTGGGTGTTGCACTGAACGAGGTGTTCGTGCCGCTGCTGACTAAACAATTCAGCGAGATCACCGATTTTTACCTGCCTCCGGAAGGATGTTCCTATCGATTGGCGGTAGTCTCAATCAAGAAACAATATCCCGGCCATGCCAAACGGGTGATGTTCGGCATCTGGAGTTTCCTGCGACAGTTCATGTACACCAAATTCATCATCGTCACCGATGACGACGTCAACATTCGCGACTGGAAAGAAGTCATCTGGGCGATGACCACCCGGGTTGATCCCTTGCGCGATTCGACCATCGTCGATCACACCCCGATTGACTACCTGGATTTTGCGTCGCCGGTGTCGGGCCTGGGTTCAAAAATCGGTATCGATGCCACCCACAAATGGCTTGGCGAAACCAACCGTGAGTGGGGTCGCACCATCAGCATGGACCCAGCCGTCAAACGGCGGATCGATGAGCAGTGGCAAAGCCTGGGACTCTAGTGCTTAGCCATTGGCATACACCCAGCGCAACAGCTCGTCTTGCGCCGGCGCACTGCGCTCGGCGCGCGGACCGTTGATCAGCATGACCAGCACGTAGCGTTTGCCGGACGCGGCGTCAACATAACCGGCGATTGCTCGGACATCATTCAGACTACCGGTCTTGATCCAGGCTTTGCCGGCGATTGGCTCAGATTGCAGGCGCGATTTCATGGTTCCGTCAATGCCCACACGCGGCAGGGACTCGCGCAGCAAATCTGCGTGCGGACTGTTTGAGATGTGCAACAACAAGCGCGCCAGATGTTCAGGGCTGATTCGCTCGTTGCGCGACAAGCCCGATCCGTTCTCAACATACAGCTCCGGAAACTTCAGCCCGATTCGGCCCAACCAGCGGTGCAGAAAATTGCGCGCATCTTCAATGGTCGGCGACGAGCGGTTCTCCAGTGCAGTGCTCAACAGCAGCACTTGCCGCGACATGACATTGTTGCTGAACTTGTTGATATCAAGCACCACCTCGGCCAAGGTGCGGGGCGAGGTCCACTCGTACCACGCGGCACCCTGGGCAGCGCCGCGCTCAATACGAGTGTTGCCACTCCAACTGCCGCCCGCGCCCAGCCAGGCGGCCTTGAAAAACGCATGCGCAAATTGCCGATGGGTCAGCACTGCGGCAAACAGGTTCTGCTCACCACACTCGCTCGAATAGGTCCCCGACACTCTGATGATCGGCTTTTGATCGGTACCGTTGTCGCGAATGACGAGACCACCGGCACTGTAGCGACAGCGGCCACGCGCGCTGCGTACCTCGTTTTCAATCGTGACATCGGCCAACGGCGGATCGAGCACAATATCGACCGAATCAGCACGCGGCGAAATAACGAATTTGGTGGCCTTGAAATTCAACAGCACACCGTGCGGCCGAACGTTGTACGGCTGCGATGAGTCGCCATCGATCTGCTCGACACTGCGGTCATCGAGCGAGAAAACACCGTCATCGAGCACCAGATTACCGCGGATCTCGCGCAGGCCCGCCGCTCGCATCCGCGCAATGATTTCGATCAGATCCTCAATAACCAGTTTCGGATCGCCGCCGCCCTGCACAATCAGATCACCGTTCAGCACACCGTCACGCAACTCGCCACGCAGGTAGACCCGGGTCTTCCAACGGTAATCAGCGCCGAGACGCGACAAGGCCGCGTAAGTCGTCAACAATTTCATCGTCGATGCCGGATTCAAGGCTTCGTCGGCATTGACATTTAAAAGTGGCGGACCACCCGTCAAGGGTACGACGTACACGCCAACATCTTGCAGCGGTAAGTTGAGCGTGCGCATCGCCTGCAGCACCGACGGGGGCAGGTTTTGTGCGCTCAAATGGCCCGACAGAATCAGCAGCGCGATTACGAGCCAGGATTTCAGCAGGC
>JANORY010001027.1:0-2363 GCA_031415535.1 Burkholderiales bacterium
GGCGGCCTGCCGTTCATGGACTACGTTTTCATCAATGAAGTGGTGGGCCGATCGGAAATCGCGATGGTAGCGCTGGGCACACACAGCCTGCAGGACTCCATCATGCTGCACCGTTATGCGAACCCGGAGTGGCGCGGTAACTATCCTCCACAATTGATCGCGCACGCGCCCTAGTATCATTGCTCGTAACAGGGCCAAATCAAAAATATAGGGGTAATTCGCTTGTGCTTGAAATAAACGCTATTTCGCGCGAAGCTGATCTAGAACGTCGGGCCGAACTGCATCATCTGGACAGCCAACTCTGCAATATTCGCGCGCTGTTCGCGATTGCCGCCGTTGCCGGCCTAACCGCGCTGATCTTTGGTGCCTTGCGCGGCAGTGCGCTGCTTGCCGGCATCTGTGCGTTGAGCGTGGCCGTGCTGGGCTGGTGCCTGATCAGCCAGTACAAATTCATGCGAAAGCGTGATCGGATCGCCCGGACGGTATCGTGGATCGGGTTGGAAAAACCCGTCAATACGCCTCCTTACGAGGCGCGCAACGACACCGGCGAATCCGCCCAAATCAAGATCACGGAAGCAGCGTCGGTTTCGTGAGGTTGGGCCATGCACTGACGCCTATTCAGTGTTGGCCTAATCCCCGCCCAATCCCAAAGTAGGTGAAGCCACGCTCGGCCATGCGCGCCGGATCAAAAATGTTTCGACCATCGAAGATGACCGGCTGCTTGAGTTGCCGCTTGATGTCATCAAAGTCCGGACTGCGAAACTCTTTCCATTCGGTCAGAATCATCAGCGCGTCGGCGTCGGCCAATGCGCCTGGAGCGCTGCTCGCAAACGACACACCAGCCAGTGAACCTAACTGATGTTCCGCCTCTTGGGCCGCCACCGGATCAAAGGCACAAACACTTGCGCCCTCGGCCAACAAGGCATGAATCACGGACAGCGCAGGCGCTTCGCGCATATCGTCGGTATTCGGCTTGAAGGCCAGGCCCCAGATCGCAAAGCGCCGGCCTTTCAGATCACCAAAATGTTTGCGGGCCTTGCCGACCAGTACGGTTTTCTGCGCCAGGTTCGCCGCTTCAACTGCCGCCAGAATGTGCAACTCAACGCCGACCTCACGACCACTGCGCTGCAGCGCCTGTACGTCTTTCGGAAAACAGGAGCCACCATAACCGATTCCTGAATACAGAAAGCCAAGACCAATGCGCGGATCGCTGCCAATGCCGCGTCGCACGTCCTCGATATCGGCACCCAAGCGGTCGGCCAGATTGGCCAACTCGTTCATGAATGAGATGCGCGTCGCCAGCATCGCATTGGCGGCGTATTTGGTCAGTTCGGCCGAGCGCCGACTCATGACCTGAGTGCGATCACTGTTGCGCTGAAACGGTGCATACAGCTCGCGCATGACCGCTTCAGCCTGCGCATCATCGACGCCAATAATGATCCGATCGGGCTTGGTGAAATCTTCGACCGCCGCACCCTCTTTCAGAAACTCTGGATTCGAGACCACTGAAAATCTGATATCCGAGCCGCGCGCGGCAAGTTCCTCGCGAATCACCGCCTCAACTTTTTCCGACGTGCCCACCGGCACCGTGCTTTTGTCGACCACTACACAATAGCCGGTGATATGGCGCGCCATCGTGCGCGCCGCCTGCAACACGTATTTCAGATCGGCCGAACCATCTTCGCCGGGTGGCGTACCGACCGCAATGACTTGCACCGTACCAAAATGAGCGCCGGCTACGGGATCGGTCGAAAAACGCAAGCGACCGGCCGCAATGTTGCGCGTTACAACTGCTTGCAGTCCAGGCTCGAAGATCGGGATTTCACCGACCTGCAGACGCGCTACCTTGGCGGCGTCGATATCGATACAAAGGACGTCGTTTCCGACATCGGCCAGGCATGCACCGGTGACCAAGCCGACATAGCCGGTGCCAATGACACTGAGCTTCACGCTCAGTTCAGCCCGAAATGAATGTTGGCCACCAGAAAGCCGCGCTTGCTGCCGCAATCAAAGCGCTTGCCGTTGAATCGATAACCGAGCAGTCCGGGTTTTTCGATTTGCTGCACCAGCGCGTCGGTCAACTGAATTTCGCCGCCTTTGCCAGGCGCCAGCGTTTCCAGGGTCGTCAGCACGCTGGCATGAAGAATGTAGCGGCCCACCACGGCTGAGGTTGAGGGTGCCTCTTCTGCCGAGGGCTTCTCGACAATACCTTTAAGCTTCATCAGCGGACCCTCTTCCGATGCCGGGTCAATGTGGGTGTAATATCTCTCCGTGATGGCGCTTGAGGCGTGGCCCATCGCAAGGCTGACCAGCTTCAACGGCGCACCGCGTCTAATCGCTTCGGTGCCGAATTGATGGCGCAG
>JANORY010001028.1:0-12004 GCA_031415535.1 Burkholderiales bacterium
GGCTGAGCAAACGCCTGTGCCGCACGATAGCGCTGCGTTGGCACTGTTGGCGGCACTCGGGGTCACTCCGGGTCAACCGTTCCCGTCCGCCGAAGCCAAACCGGCTGCCGACTGGTTGCAAGCGCTGGACGAAGGCAAACGGGATGCCTTCGTGCGACTCAGCCAGGCGGGCCTAGGCCGGCGCGATTCCAAAACCACCCTGCAGTCGAACGGCTGGAATCTGAACAACATGCCGGCCATCGGACGCTTTGGTTCGGAGTACGGGCTGCGCGCCGCCATTGCGATGTCTGGCCTGGGCGCATTGCCACTCGACGACGCCTGGTATCCGTCGACCGATTTTGATGCCGACGGTCGCGCCCTGAGTGGCGAGCATCGATACACGTTGCACTTCACCCGAGCCCAGTTACCACCAGCAAAAGCGTTCTGGTCGGTCACGATGTACGATGCCAATGGCTATTTTATTGACACGCCCACCCAGCGCTATGCGCTGACCGATCGCGACCCTTTGCATTTCAATGATGACGGCTCGCTGACGCTGACGATCAGCGCTACGGCCCCTGCAAGCCCTCTGGAACAACGCAACTGGCTACCAGCACCCGACGGGGCGTTTAATCTCACCTTGCGCCTCTATGATCCCGCACAGGGTGCGATCAGCGGCGGCTGGCTGCCGCCGAAAGTCGAGCGCCTCGCGGCTAACCGCTAGTCAGCGCCGCTAGCACTGAGCACTTCGAAGCTAGGCGCTAGCATAGCCCCGCTGACCAGTCACCGAGGATTCAAGCCGCATTCACCGCATTGCCCAAATCGCGGCACAGATCACGCGGGTTCTCAAGACCGACGGCAACTCGGATCAGGCCTTCGGAAATACCTGCCTGCTTGCGATCCGCCACCGGCAGACGGCCATGGGTGGTGCTGGCCGGGTGGGTAATGGTGCTCTTGGTATCGCCCAGGTTGGCGGTGATTGAAATCATCTTGCAGCCATCAACCAGTTGCCAGGCGCGGCGTTTGCGTTCGGCGTCGTCTTCGCCGGCCAGCTCGAACGACAGCACAGCACCACCACTGGATTGTTGTGTCATCGCCAGCGCATGTTGTGGGTGTGACGGCAGGCCCGGATAGAACACTCGGGCAACACCTGCCTGCTGTTCCAGCCAGCGTGCCACCTCGAGTGCATTGGCGGATTGTTTATCCATCCGCAGCGACAAGGTCTCCATGCCCTTGATCAGCAACCAGGCATTAAACGCCGACAAGGTCGGGCCGGTGTAGCGCACCACCGGCTGCAATTTCTCGTTCACGTACTGAGTCGATCCGAGCACCGCGCCGGCCAGAATACGACCCTGACCATCGAGATATTTGGTTGCTGAATGCACGACGATATCGGCACCCAGCTCAAGCGGGCGCTGCAGGGCCGGCGTACAAAAGCAGTTATCGACCACCAGTTGCACGCCCTGGCAGTGCGCAATCTGCGCAATCGCCCGGATATCGGCGACCTCGGTCAGCGGGTTCGACGGCGTTTCCAAGTAGAAGAACCGGGTATTGGGGCGCAGTGCGGCGCGCCATTGATCCGGATCGCTCAAGGGCACATAACTGGTTTCTATGCCGTACTTGCTGAACAGGCCAAACAATTGAATCGTCGTGCCAAATACGCCTTGTGAGCTGACCACATGATCACCGGCGCGGGTCAGGCTCATCAACACCGACATGATCGCCGACATGCCCGAGGCGGTCGCCAGACAGGCTTCGGCACCTTCCAATGCGGCCAAGCGATCCTGGAAGGTCTGGATGGTTGGATTGCCGAAGCGCGAATAAATGAAGCCCGGCGCTTCGTTGGCAAATTTATCCGCGGCGTGTTGGGCGCTCTTGTGCACAAAACTCGAGGTCAGAAACAGCGGTTCACTATGCTCGCCGTACTCGGTCCGCTCAAACCCTGCCCGCACCGCGCGGGTGTCGAAACCCCATTCGTGCTCGCCTGTCAGGTCGTCTCTGTTGGTTGCCATGATCGATCTTTCAATAAAAAAACCCGCTTGAGTCAATGCCAAACGGCACAGCCAAAGCGGGTCAATTACGCTCTGTTTAGCTGTACTTTTAAAGCGCCCGCAAGCCGAGGCAAATCAGCGCTGATCCGCAAAGTATAACGTCTTAGTCGGATGCTGTCGAAAGCTGCAGATTAAGTTGATTCTTGAACCCATCCTCCTCCAGCAGGCCCGGATCGAGATGGCGGCGCATTTCAATGGCGTCGAGGTAGTCCGAACTGACATCACCGGTCACGTAGCGGCCGTCAAAACACGAAGCATCAAAGTTCTTCAAGCGCGGGTTGACTTGGCGGACCGCGCGCTTCATGTCTTCAACCCGTTGATAGACCAGCGCATCGGCACCAATGGCGATCCGGATCTCGTCATCACTTCGGCCATGCGCGATCAACTCGCTGCGTGTCGGCATATCAATGCCATAAACATTCGGATAACGAACCGGTGGTGCGGCCGAGGCAAAAAACACCTTGTTGGCACCCGAGCTGCGGGCCATCTGCGCAATCTCGTAGGAGGTGGTGCCGCGTACGATCGAGTCATCGACCAGCAAAACGTTCTTGCCCTTGAACTCGACACTCATCGCGTTCAATTTCTGGCGAACTGATTTTTTTCGGACCGCATGGCCCGGCATGATGAAGGTTCGGCCAACATATCGATTCTTGAAAAAACCCTCGCGATAATTTAACCCGAGCTTGGCAGCCAACTGCATCGCCGCTGGTCGTGAGGTGTCCGGAATGGGCATGACCACATCAATCTCGCCGGTGCGCAATTCGCTTTGCACCCGATCAGCCAACATTTCACCCATTTGCAAACGGGTGGCGTATACCGACGCACCATCCACCACCGAGTCGGGCCGCGCAAAATAAACATACTCGAACACACACGGGTTAAGACTTGGCGAGTCGGCGCACTGCTGCGCGTAAAAGTTGCCTTGCAAATCGATGAAGATCGCCTCGCCCGGCTGGACGTCACGTACCGGACGAAAGCCCAGGCCTTCAAGTGCAACCGACTCTGACGCCACCAGGTAATCGGTACCCGATTCACGTTCCGCTGCGCCATAACACAAGGGCCGAATACCGAAGGGATCGCGAAACGCCAAAATGCCGTAGCCGGCGATTTCGGCGACACAGGCGTAGGCACCTTGGGCGCGGCGATGCACCTGCGACACCGCCTTGAAGATCGCTGCGGGATCGAGCGAATGGCCACCGCCGGCGGCATTTAATTCATGGGCCAGCACATTGAGCAAAACCTCCGAATCGGAGGCGGTGTTGATGTGTCGACGGTCGCGCCGATACATCTCCTGCGCCAGTTGATCGGAATTCGTAAGATTGCCGTTATGTGCAAACGTGATTCCATACGGTGCATTGACGTAAAACGGCTGCGCTTCTTCCGAGTTGCCGGCCGAGCCTGCGGTCGGGTAACGAACGTGGGCAATGCCACTGTGGCCGGGCAATGAACGCATATTGCGGGTTCGAAAGACATCGCGCACCATGCCACTGCCCTTGTGCATGCTGAACGAGCGGTTGCGCTCGCCATCGACTTGCAAGATGCTGGCACTCGCCGTGGCAATTCCTGCGGCATCCTGACCACGATGCTGCAGCAACAATAATCCGTCATATAGCAGTTGATTAACCGGTCGGCTCGACACAACTGCAAGAATTCCACACATGCTGTTCTCCGGTTCGGTTGGCGCGATCAAGCGTTCAGGTTTGCTTGATTCCGCTTAATTTTTCGGGCAGGTACGGCTCAATGAATTTGAGCGTTTGTTCGAGCAGCGGTCGCGAGAATGACATCTTCCACGACGCATTCTGATTCAGGCCACCGGCCTTGGCGGCGACCACCAACACGGCCAGAATCAACAGCGCCCGGGCGACCCCGAGTCCGCCGCCCAGCAAACGATCGACCCCGGCAAGACCAGCCGATTTTGCGCCACGCGCCAGCAGGCCGCCGATCATTCGCGTGCCGATCAGCGCCACCAGGAACACCACAATGTAGGCGACCCAGGCGTTCTCGCTGAGCGCCATCGAGTCGGCGGCGATCGGCCCGAGGCTCGGCACGGCGACCAATGCGATCACCCAACCCGCCAACGCGAATACGGTTCGAATGAGGCCACGCCAAAGACCAAAGCCGATCGACACCACCGCAATCAGCGCAAGTCCGTAATCCCAGGCGGTCAGCTCCGGCACTTAGTGCGGCATCCGGGCTGCGCAGGAGGTAATTACCCGGCGATCAAAAAACACGCGGCGCAGCGCCAACGAACAGTTAAAGGACATGCAATAGTCGGTCAAGGCGCAAAGGCTCAGTCAAGGCGCGATCAGTGCTGAATCAATGCCGGACAGTTTGAGTTGGCCACGCGCCTGTTCGGCCGCTTCGCGCGATGGAAAAGGTCCGACCCGCACCCGAATGCGTTCGCCATCGGCGGTCTTGACCTTTTCGGTGTAGGACCGCAGCCCGGCCGCCTTGACTCGCGCGGCTTGATCGGTCGCGCTCTTCTCGGATGAGAATGCGCCCGCTTGCAATAGAAACGGTTTACCCGTCTTCGATTTGCTCGCTGCCGCATCGGCCGCTTTAATGCCATCGGCGTCCGTCTTGCTCGCAGCCGTAGCCGCCGCGGCATTGGCTTTTTTGTCGGCCGCCTTTTGGGCGAGTTGTTCAGCAGCAGCCTTGCGCTCTGCAGCGCGCTTCTCCGCCGCCAGCTTGGCTGCAGCCTTACGCTCGTCTGCCGCTTCCTTGGCCGACGGCGGCTTGACTGCGCCACCTAAAGGCGCAGTTGCTTTTTCAACGGCATCTTCGGCCGCCGCTTTGCTTGCAGACGCCTTATTACTGGCACTCGATGCAGCGCCACCGCTGGCAGCAGGTGGTGCGCCGGCGTTGCCGGACACCGAGGCACCTGCAGACGTTCCTGAAGACATACCTGAGGACGTTGACGTACCCGTCGACGCACCTGAGGGCGAACCTGACGAGCTACCCGACGGCGTGCCAATCGCACCAGACACCTGCGGCGACGTACCGGCAGAACCCGGCAAGCCGGGCGCTGGCGTTTTCAAGGGCGTATCGCGCGAGGGGATTTGCACCTTGACATCTTCAGAACCTCGACGCGGCTCTGAATCGAGAAACATCGGTAGGCCAATGGCTGCGGCCAGACCAATCGCAGCCGCACCCACGAGTCGACGGCGCGCGCGCTTTTTATTTGGAAGGGATGGATCACCTGAAGGATCCTTACCCGTATTATCGTTCGACGTTGCCATACGCTTTCGGGTTACCCAATCAGCCGTTGAGCTTTTAGCTGATCCGGCTGCAATTGTTGCGACTTTAAATGGTTCGCTTGCGGATCGCTCGCCTGTGACGGGTCGGCTTGTAAATACTCAGTCACTTGGCCAACGGTAATGAACGATCCGAAGACCAAAATTCTATCATTCTCAGCGACCGATTTCCGTGCCGCAGCAAAGGCCAGTGCCGGCGACGCAAATGACTCGATCCGATGTTCAGGCCCGGCAACCACGCCGGCGCGCGCCAGGGCTTGCGCCAAGTCAGTGGCAAGCGCGCCGCGAGGCCCCGGCAAATCGGCTAAAAACCAATGATCGACACGGCTCTGCAAAGGACGAATGACGGCATCAATATCTTTGTCGCGCATCATGCCGAGCACCGCCCAGGTATATGGAAAGAAGCCCATCTGATCAAGGTTTTGCGCAAGATGGGCGGCCGCGTGCGGATTGTGACCGACATCGAGAATGACGCTGGGCCGGCCGGCCAGCACTTGAAAACGGCCCGGTAGCTCGACCATCGCCAGACCTTGCCGCACCGCTTGTGCCGATACCGGGATCGTCTCGCGCAAGGCTTCCAGCGCCGCCAGAACGCCGGCAGCATTCAATAACTGGTTGGCACCGCGCAGCGCCGGATACGCAAGTCCTGAGCGCCGTTGCGTGCGCCCGCCGAATGACCATTGCTGTCGGTCGCCAGAGTAATTGAAGTCGCGTCCGAACAGCCGCAGGTCTGCGCCAATCGAGCCAGCATACTCAAGCAGGCTCTTTGGTGGCGACGGATCACTGCAAATCGCTGGCTTACCCGCTCGGTAGATATGCGCCTTCTCCCAGCCAATCGCTTCGCGCGTGCCACCGAGATAATCGGCATGATCAATGTCGATCGACGTCACGATCGAGCAATCGGCATCGATCAGGTTAACCGCATCGAGGCGACCACCCATGCCGACTTCCAGAATCGCGACATCAAGCTTCGCATTCTGGAAACATCGCAAAATGGCCAAGGTCGAGAATTCGAAATAAGTCAGCTTGATTGCACCGCGAGCGGTCTCGACTGCCGCGAACTCGCGCATCAGCAATTCATCACTGACTTCCTGGCCGTTGATCCGGGCGCGCTCGTTGAAGCGAATCAGATGCGGCTTGATGTAGGCGGCGACCTTGTAGCCAGACGCCAGCAAGATCGATTCGAGCATTGCACAGGTGGAACCCTTGCCGTTGGTACCGGCCACCGTAATCACCGTGCATTGCAACTGGATACCCAGACGATCGGCGACCACCCGCAGGCGCTCCAACCCCATCGCGATTGATTTGGGATGGACCTGCTCGATGTAGGAAAGCCAATCCGACAGTGTGGTGCGCGGCGCGGCGTCGGAAGTCGTCATCTGTTAAGCGCATAGGCGAGCTGCATCAAACAACCGCCTCACTGGGCTGCTTTTGCAGCAAGGCCATCAGCCGCGCGAGCTCATCACGCAATTGCCGACGATCAACGATCATATCGACGGCACCTTTTTCCAGCAGGAACTCAGCGCGCTGGAATCCTTCGGGCAGCTTTTCGCGAACCGTTTGTTCGATCACCCGCGGGCCGGCGAAACCGATCAGGGCTCGGGGTTCGGCGATCACGATATCACCGATAAAGCAAAAACTGGCCGACACGCCGCCCATGGTCGGATCGGTCAACACTGATAAATACGGAAGCTTCTTTTGCGCCAGCAATCCTAACGCGGCGGTCGTTTTCGACATCTGCAACAACGAGAAAAGGCCTTCCTGCATACGCGCGCCGCCCGACGCTGCAATCGATACAAAAGGTACCCGCTGCTCGATTGCCGCCTGAACCCCGCGCACAAATCGCTCGCCAACCACTGAACCCATTGAGCCGCCCATGAACTCAAACTCGAAACAGGCGACGACCACTGGCAGCGTTCGAATCGCCCCGCCCAGAACGACCAATGCGTCGGTTTCGTCGGTTTCGTTCAGAGCTTCTTGCAAGCGATCCGGGTACTTGCGGCTATCCTTGAACTTGAGCGCGTCAACCGGCAACACTTCCTGGCCGATTTCATAACGCCCTTCTGGGTCGAGCAAGGCGTCGAGCCGCTTGCGGGCGGTGATGCGCAAGTGATGATCACATTTTGGGCAGACGTTTTGGTTCTGATCCAGATCAGCGCCATAAAGCACAGCGTCACAGGCCGGGCATTTGACCCACAGCCCTTCCGGGATCTTCTTGGCGTTACCGGCGGCACGCTTGATTCTTGGCGGCAAGAGCTTGTCGAGCCAACTCATGGGAAGTCCTTCAGGAGGGAATTATGACCAAGCATAAATCTGCATAAAAAGGAACGATCTGACATGGCACACCCGTTAATCGGCTGCGTCAAGTGCTGCACGAATTTCAGCTATGTAAAGTCCGGCACGTGTTGTTGCCTGTGCAACGTCGCCGTCGTCCAGCACTTGAATCATCCGTGAACCAATGATGACCGCATCGGCGGTTTCGGCCACGGCGCGCGCGGTCTCGCCATCCCGTATTCCGAAGCCAACACCAATCGGCAGGCGGGTTTGCGCCTTGAGCAGACTGACCCGGCGCGCGACATCGGCGCGATCGAGCGTGCCACCGGTAATGCCGCGCAGGGACACGTAATAAACATAGCCGCTGGCCAGGGTCAACACCGCCGTTATGCGCTCGGCGGTCGAGGTCGGTGCCAGCAGGAAGATCGGATCGATGCCAAGCGCCCGCGCGGCGTGCGCAAAGTCTTGCGATTCCTCGGGCGGATAATCAACCACGATCACGCCGTCGACGCCAACGGTTTTGGCACGATCAAGAAAAACCGCAGTGCCCATGCGCTCGATCGGGTTGGCATAACCCATCAGTACAATTGGGGTGTTGTTATCGCGCAGCCTGAACTCGGCCACGTAATCCAGCACATGACGCAGCCCGATACCAAACGCCAGCGCCTTTTCATTGGATTGCTGGACCGTCGGGCCATCGGCCATCGGATCGGAAAAAGGCACACCCAGTTCGATCGCATCCGCGCCATTGGCGACCAGGGTATGCATGATTGGCACGGTCAGATCCGGACGAGGATGGCCACTGGTTATGTACGGCACCAATGCAGTACGGCCAATCTTGGCGAGACGAGTGAAACAAGCCGCAAGTCGTGACATCAGAAACTCAAGCCGGAGCGTTGCGCGACCGTGTGCATGTCCTTGTCGCCACGACCCGACAGATTCACGAGAATGATTTGATCCTTCGACAAGGTCGGCGCGAGCTGAGTGGCATAGGCAATCGCATGCGCTGATTCCAGCGCCGGAATGATGCCCTCAATCCGGCAACATTCATGAAACGCTTTCAGCGCGTCATTATCGTCAATCGCAACATAACTGGCTCGCCCCGAATCCTTCAACCAGGCATGCTCAGGACCGACCCCAGGATAGTCGAGGCCGGCTGACACCGAATGGGTATCGATGATTTGCCCGTCCTCATTTTGCAGCAGATAGGTTCGATTGCCATGCAGCACACCCGGCGTTCCAGCCGACAGCGATGCTGCATGTTTACCACTGGCGATGCCCTCGCCGGCCGCCTCAACGCCAATCAGCTTGACGGCCGTGTGATTGATGTACGGGAAAAAGATACCAATCGCGTTCGAGCCGCCGCCAACGCAGGCCAGCACATAGTCCGGTTGCCGACCGGCACGCTGCGGCATTTGCACAATACATTCGTTGCCGATGACCGATTGAAAATCACGCACCATCATCGGATAAGGATGCGGACCGGCAACGGTACCAATGATGTAGAAGGTGTCGTCGACGTTGGTAACCCAGTCGCGCATTGCTTCATTGAGCGCGTCTTTCAGGGTCTTCGATCCGGACTCCACTGGCACCACTTCAGCGCCCAGCAGTTTCATCCGGTAGACGTTTTGCGTTTGCCGCTTAATGTCGTCGGAACCCATGTAGACCACACACTTCATACCGTAGCGCGCCGCAATGGTCGCCGTCGCAACGCCGTGTTGCCCGGCACCGGTTTCCGCGATGACGCGCGGCTTGCCCATGCGTCGCGCCAGCATGGCTTGCCCGATGGTGTTATTGACCTTGTGCGCACCGGTGTGATTCAAGTCTTCGCGCTTCAGGTAAATCTGCGCGCCACCCAAAGACTGCGACCAGCGCTTGGCGTGATAAATCGGGCTGGGCCGGCCGACAAAGTGCGCGAGCTCATCGCGGAACTCGGCGACAAACTCCGGGTCGTCCTTATAGCGGTCGTAGGCGAGACGCAACTCCTCCAACGCATGCATCAAGGTTTCAGCCACAAAAATGCCGCCGTAAGGGCCAAAATGGCCGCGCGCATCGGGCAAGTCGTAGGGTTTCATTTAGCGTCCTGTTCGAGCACACGGCCGACAAACTCGGCCATTTTGCGGGCGTCTTTGCGGCGCGGATGATCGCTCTGAATGCCGCTGGAGACATCGACATAAAGCGGTGAAGTTTGCTCGATCGCTTGTGCAACCGTGTCGGGCGTCAAGCCGCCGGACAACACGAACGGCGCGTCGCTGTCGGGTGAGATCCAGGACCAATCGAAGCGTTGGCCACTGCCGCCATATTCGGCACTATAGGTATCCAGCAACAAGGCTTCCGCCGTCACATATCGGGCTTTAGATTCTAGCAAATCGGCCCTGCTGCGCATGCGCACCGCTCGCCAGTACGGGGTATTGCCAGCGGCCTCGTCGCATTGCTCAGGCGTCTCATCACCATGAAACTGGATCAGATCAAGGCCCACCGCGTCTCGTAATTCTTGCACCTGCGCAGCAGGCTCGTTGACAAACAAACCAACACAACGCACATAGCTCGGAATCTGCCGTCGCAGCTCGAGCGCCTCGACGCGCGTCAGCGCACGCGAACTGCGCGCGTAAAAAACCAAGCCGATCGCATCGACGCCAAGCGCAACCGCAGTTTTCACGTCACTGGCATCGACCAGACCACAAAATTTGATTCGTGTTCGCATAGGGTGATAGTGTGGTATTTCACGCTAGGACCAAATCAAGCCGGACGGCGGCTCGGGCCAAAGGTTTAAACCTGGATTCTGCTGGTAGTCTACGCCGCTCAGATACAGTCCGGCGGCCGCAAACGTGGCTGCGCCCGCGCGACGGTCGCGCGCTTGCAGCACCTCGGCCAGCCAGGCCACCGGCTTGCGTCGTGTACCGACCTGAAACAAGGCCCCGACCAAGTTTCTGATCATATGATGAAGAAAGGCATTGGCGACAAATTCAATCGAAATCAGCGCACCGAGTTGTGTAAAGTTGATCGACTGCATGACACGGATCGGCGACTTGGCCTGGCATTGCGAAGATCGGAACGAGGAAAAATCCTGCTCGCCCAACAGGCAGCGACAAGCTTCATTCATTAACGACACATCGATCGGTTGATGCACGAAGCTAGCGCGCCCGTCCAACAGCGGCCGTCGAACCCGCGCCTGGTAAAGCAGATAATGATAACGGCGGCGGCGCGCCCCAAAACGGGCATGAAACTGCGAATCTACCTCGCAGGCACCCAGAACCGATATCATCGCGGGCAGGTTCGAATTGACCCCTCTCACCCAGGCCTCAAGCGGGCGTTGTACATCGGTATCGAAATGAACCACCTGGGCAATGGCATGAACGCCGGCATCGGTGCGACCAGCACAAATTGTGGCGATGTTTTCACCGGCGATCTTCCGGAGCGCATCCTCAAGCCGGTCTTGCAGGCCTAGATCGCCCGGTTGGGTTTGCCAGCCCGAGCCGGCGCGTCCGTCATACGAAACATGCAACACCATTCGCGGCATAAACTGATTCTGCAAATAAAAACGGGGAAGACTAGCTTCCCCGTGAACTATCCCTGGCTGGGGATTAGGATATTTTCGAAAGCATCGTTCGTGCTTTCTGTTGTTGATCAGTATCACCACCCTTGACGACTTCCTGCAGCAGCTCGCGTGCACCTTCCTTGTCGCCGATTTCTTCGTAGGCCGAGGCGAGATCGAGTTTGGTGGCCATTTCCTGCCAACGCGCCGCATCAGCGGTGGGCGGCGGCGTCATGGTTGACGGTTGCAAATCCAAGCCGATTGCCGACAGATCGATACCCTGACCATCAGAGCCTGAACGGCCGGAATCTATCCGCTCCAACGAGGGCAGATCGATATTCAAGCCACCAAAGTCATCATGCAGATTGTCTTTCTTGGCCGGTGCCGATTTGCCGCTCAAGCTCCCCATATCCAAGGACGGCAGATCAAATTTTCCTTCCACCGCTTTCGACAATTCACTCACCGGCGTTGCACGGGCCGCCTTGCCTTTGTCGATTTCCGCATCCAGGTCAAGCGCGAAGTCGAGCGATGGCATTTCCTCTGCCACCACGTGCTTGGCTACCGGGGCGGCCGGTATGCTCGGGGCGACAACCGAGGCGGCTGCCGACTTCACCTGGCTGGCGACGGTGGCCACGGCGCCTAAGGCTCCAGCAGCCATGGCACCGGTTGCAGCCAAACCACCTGCGTTCAGCGGTGCTGAGGACACAGCCGACGGCATCGCGGCCGACGATCCCGACGGAGCAGACGACGACAGGGTCTGCGAGGACGGTAGCGGCGGCAAGGAACTCGCATCCGTTCGGGTCGACTCAGCAGCGGCGGCAGATTTAAGCGGCGATTTGCCCGTATAAAGTGGGTTCTCCGGATCGATTGCCAGGCCTAGCGTAACCACTTTTGGCCATTCTTCGTTCTGC
>JANORY010001029.1:0-2101 GCA_031415535.1 Burkholderiales bacterium
TGAGCGCATTCGCGAATCCTGGTTTCGCTGATGCCCAGGCAGTTGCAGATCAGCTTGCCCTGCGTCTTCAATTCGCCCGGCGCCACCGCCGAAGGCATCAGCAGCCGGTAGCCGAGGTGGGCCACCGACAGTCCCTGTTCGAGCATCTCGGCCAACCAGGATTCGGATTTCTGGTCGCCTACCAACATGAAGTAACGTAAGCGCCCCTCGGCAACGGCGGCATGGCGGATTTGTCCGGCATCCTGATACTGCAACATGGCAATGTTTTCGAGCAAGAACGCCTGCTCCAGGTCAGCGATGAGTGCGGCATTCAAAGGCTTGCTGCTGGCAATCCGCAACTTGATGCCTTCCGGCTCGCGACCAAACAATAAGGCGCTTGCAAATTCAAGGTGCGCATCATTCTGTAAACGCTTCATCAGCGCAGCGCGCACCGCCAGCACCCGCTCTGCCGGCATCCAGCCGATGAACAAAGCCCGATGCGGCAACTCCGCAGGCTCAATGCGTACCGCACAATGTTTGAGCTCGGGTTGATGCGAGCTCGGATCAACCGCTGGCAGGGTCAAGCTATTCACGCCCAGACCTTTGAGGAATTCACTGCCCCAATGCATGGCAATAAACACCGTGCCCGCACGCAAACTTTCAGACGGCTCGATGGGCAGCACCAACTGGCCACGCCGGCTGCTGATGCGAACCAGTTGACCAGACTTCAAGCCGCGACTGGCCAAGTCCTGCGGACTCATCTCAATCACCGGTTCAGGCGCATGACCAAAGGAGCGACCCAAGGTACCGGTGCGGCTCATGCCGTGCCACTGATCGCGCAAGCGTCCGGTGGTGAGCCGCCACGGAAAGCGCGCATCGATGGCTTCGGCGACCGGTTGATAAGTCAGCGCCACAAAACGCGCCCGGCCGCTGGCGCTGGGAAATCGGCCATCACCATACAGGCGGATCAAACCTTGGCGGTCACCGTCGCGGTACGGCCATTGTTGCGGGCCACGACTATCGAGCAGCTCGTAACTCAAACCGGTGATGTCGAGATCGCGTCCGCGCGTGCTGTCCCGATGCTCGTTCCAGATGGTTTGTGCATCCGGGTACTCAAAATTGATTAAGCCGCTGCTGGCAATTCGCGATTTTAATCGTCGTGCAAAGTCGCTTGCGATGGCCCAGTCGTGGCGCGCTTCGCCCGGGGCCGGCACGGCGGCGCGCACGCGTGTGATGCGCCGCTCGGAGTTGGTCACCGTGCCGTCCTTTTCACCCCAACTGGTAGCAGGCAACAAAACGTCCGCAAACGCCGTGGTGGCCGTGTCGTGATAAGCCTCTTGCACCACCACCAACTCGGCACAACGCAGCGCGCGTCCTACCTGCTCGAGATTCGGCATGGACTGGGCCGGGTTGGTACAGGCAATCCAGACCATCTTGACTTCACCGCGCTCAATCGATTCAAACAATTCAACGGCGGTCTTACCAGGCTTCTCCGGGACGGCAGCAACTGACCAAAACCGGGCGACTTCTTCGCGATGTGCAGGGTTAGCCAGATCGCGATGCGCCGACAACAAATTGGCCATCCCGCCAACCTCGCGCCCGCCCATGGCATTGGGTTGCCCGGTCAAAGAAAATGGTCCGGCACCGGGCTTGCCAATCTGCGCCGTAGCCAAATGAAGATGAATCAGCGCAATGTTCTTGGCGGTGCCACTGGCCGATTGATTCAGCCCCTGGCAATAAAGCGACAGGCTGGCCGGTGCGCGCGCAAACCATTCTGCCGCCTGAATGATCGCAGCCTCGGTAAGCCCGCATATTTCGGCCGCCCAACGTGGTGTGTTATCGCGAATCAGCGTCTTCAGTACGTCGAAGCCCTCGGTATGGGCATCGATATAACGGCGGTCAATCAGGCCTTCCCACATTAGATGATTCAACATGGCGTGGAACAGCGCGACATCGGTGCCGGGCAGAATCGGCAAATGCAAGTCAGCGAACGCGGCGGTGTCGGTGCGGCGCGGATCCACCACGATGATTTTCAGCTCAGGCCGCGCCAACTTGGCAGCCTCAATGCGGCGAAACAGGATCGGGTGGGCAAATGCCGTGTTCGAACCGGCAATCAACAGGC
>JANORY010001030.1:0-3700 GCA_031415535.1 Burkholderiales bacterium
GAACGAACACGGCAAACCCGACAGATTCGAAACAGCGCAATGAAAAGCGACATTGCCGGCTTGATCAGCGCACGCGCTCTGCACTTGTTCCTCGGCAAACTGACCGAGGCCGCGATCAAAAAGCCGTTTCGGGTGGTTGAAATATTTGTGCCCGAAGTGCTGCGCGCTGGCGAGCTGATGGGCCGGACCGCTATGCTTGAACTCGAAAGTCAGGCAGGGGCACGTCTGAAGGAGCACGCCGGCCCGCGCGCCAGCGTCATTGCACATTTGTCGACCGGCCGCTTCGCAATGATCACGCCGATCACCGTTAGCGACGCGCGGCTGCTGCGCCTGGTCAACGAAGCACTCCAAAACCATTCATTCAAGATCGTTGGAAGACTCTTTCGCCTGCGGCCGGCGGTTGGCCTGATCGACGTGGTGGCGGGCACCAAAACCCATCCGGAGGCCGTGCTGGCAGCGCTCTCGCTGGCCCAGCAGCGCGCCTTTAACAGTGCCGAGCGATTCCAGAAGTTCCCGCTTGGCAGCCGCGAACTCAGGCAGGTCTGGGCGGAACTCGATCTGGAAGAAAGCGTCAAACGCGCGCTGCATGAAAAGCGCGTCGTGCTGATGGCCCAGATCATCGCGCCCTGCCACCGCAGCGACCAATCGGACGGGCTGCATTACGAGATACTCGCGCGCATGCTCGACGAAAAAGGCAATGTCATGTCGCCAGCCGTCTTTCTGCCAGCCCTGGCACGGGCCGGTCTGACGCGCGAGTTCGATCGACTGATCATCGAAACAAGCTTTGACTATCTCGCCACTGACAAGGTCTTATGCGCACGCACCCGCGCTTGCGCCATCAACGTGACCGGGCGAATGATTTCGTCGCCGGAGCTGGCACCCTTGATTGGCCTGCAACTGGAGCGAACCGGTCTTGCTCCGAGTCTTTTTGTGATCGAGATTACCGAAAGTGAATCGATCGATGATATCGAGGTTGCAAAAGAAAATGCGCGTGCGCTCAAGAGCATGGGTGTGACCGTCGCGGTGGATGACTTTGGCACCGGACTCGCGACCTTCGACTATTTGAAACAATTCAAGCCGCAAATTCTAAAAATTGACGGCTCGTTCATTCGCAGCTTTGATGACAGTCCGCTCGATCGGGCGATTGTGCAATCGATTGTGCGCGTGGCGGCCACGATCGGCGCGCTGACCGTTGCCGAATGGGTTGAAACCGAGGATCTGGGCCGCAAGCTGCGCGGCCTGGGCGTTGATTTCCTGCAGGGCTACGCGATCGCCAAACCGATTCCGGTCGACCAACTCAGCGCCGTGCGGCTGGACCTTTCATTTTTGGGGATTGCTAACGCTAATGGCATGAACGTCGGCGTCGATCGGCACGTCACTGCCACTCAGCCAAAGCACCTCTCGGTAGCGGCGTAAATCACTTTCGCGCCGCAGATGCGTGCGGCGTGTTGGTCGTATACCGCTGGGTTCGAGACGGTGTAGCATCTCGCCCGTGACAAAAACGACCTCGTCTTTCTCGTCCGCAGCCCATTCACCCGCAACAAAGCCGCTGCTCCTGACGCTGTTCTCCTATGACTGGGATCAATGGGCGACCGATCGGCTGCAGTCAAGCTATCGGTTCGAGACGGCGGGCTTCGATCTGTTCTCATTCCCGGATAATCGCCGGCTGATCTCGTTTGACATTCAGGCTTGGGTGGATGGCCTGGCGCGCCGTTTTCGGCACCGTCAGTTAAGCGGCGTCGTGTCGAATCATGAACAGTTCGGTGCCCTGGCGGCCGCCCTGTTGAGCGAAAAGCTGGGACTGCCAGGCACCAAGCCCGAAGCGATTTTGCGCTGCCAGCACAAATTGGTAGTGCGGCAGGTGCTCGATCGGGTCGCCCCGCAAGCGAACTTGCGCTACTACTTGCTGCCTTGCGAATACGGTGAGTTACCGCCCGATAACCTTGAGTATCCGCTGTTCATCAAGCCAATCAAGGCGGCGTTTTCGGTACTGGCCAAACGCATCGAATCGCGCGAGGAACTGATTGCGCACACCCGCTTTGGTTTTTTCGAGCTCTGGATTATCAAACGATTGGTCAAGCCGTTTAATGATGTTGCACAACGACGCATCCAGGCAACCCATGCACACCACATGATCGTCGAGCAGCCGATCCGCGCCGAGCAGTTCAATCTGGACGGCTATGTGTATCGCGGGCAATGCGAGATGTTCGGTGTCGTCGACAGCATCATGTATCCCGGTACGCAGGCGTTCAAGCGCTTTGCCTACCCGTCGAAATTGCCAGCCGAGGTCCAGCAGCGCGCGCATCAGGTTGCCGCTGCGTTTTTGAAGGAAATCGAGTTTGATCACGGGATGTTCAACATGGAATTTTTCTACGATCCCACGCTGGACAAGCTGACCGTTATCGAGTTCAACCCGCGACTGGCGTCGCAATTGGCCGATCTCTATTACCGAGTCGACGGCCGGGATGTGCACGCCATGGGCATGGCGCTGGCCAACGGCGACGATCCGCATTCGGTGCCGCTGCGCCCGCCCCTCGGCGGCGCGGCCGCCAGTTTTGTTGTTCGAACCTTCGACAGCGATTCGGACTTGCGCACGCCAACGCCAGCCGATCTGGACTGGTTGAAGGCGAACTTCGAGGAAGCCATCATGATTCATTTTCCCAAAAGTGGCTCCGGACTCAAACGCGAACTCAAATGGCTGGGCAGTCATCGGCACGCGGTGTTTCATTTGCACGGTGCCGATGAAGCAGACTTGAATCGTCAATACCTTCGCGTGTGCAGCCGATTCGGCTGGCCGGCGTAATTCGCTGCGCACCCATTCCTAACCCCGGCAGGCGCCCAGCCAAAACCCAAGGCCGAACGGCTGCCGCTGGTCACTGTGGCGCGACCGTAGATCAGTTTTCTGTCGTGGATTGGGTACAGTTTGAACGATGCTCGCGCATCCAGTTCGACAGGTCCAACCCTTATGTCCCGAAGACTCCGTTTGCGCGGCTGGACCTCAGCATGGTGTTTCACGCTGAAGCGGCGCAACGTTGCGGAATCATCGAGTCGGGTTGCAAGACTGAGTATTCATAGCCTGTTAGCCGTGCCTTTCTCGGTGCTGCTGGCCTGTGGCGGAGGCACCCTCGAGACTTCAACGGCCGAGCCCTCGAGCGAGAACCCGACCACACAGCTCGTTGCCTCAACGCTCGTACCGCCCAGCGCCAGGGCGGTGGACACAGGCGCAGCCGCCAAAATCGCCGGCTCGCCCACCCCAAGTTTGGTGGCCGCACCGAGCAGCGCCGCATCGGGCGCTGTCAGTACCGCAAGTACGTCGCCCACCTTTAGCCATACCCTTACCCAGACCACGGCAGCGACTTCGATGCGCAGCACCCCGAGCGCTGCGACAACGACCACCACCCGGACCCCGAGCGTTCGTGCATTGACGGCACCGGCTCCGGCAGTGGCGGTGGCGGTGGCAGTAGCAGTGGCGGTGGCAATGCCAGTAGCAGCGCCTGTAACCGCTAATGTCGCACCCTCGACCGGTGCATCGATAGACCCGGACTCCATGCCAGGCACCAGTGATCGGCAGAAGATCATCGCTGCTGCGAAAGCTGCTGTCGCGGCAGGCGTACCGGTTCGGCTGACGAGAATCTTTCGAACACAGCGAATTGAGTTCACGCAAAGTTTCAACGGACTGGTGATCGAGGGCGCTGGCGAT
>JANORY010001031.1:0-11760 GCA_031415535.1 Burkholderiales bacterium
GCGCAAGCGCCGCATCGCCGAGAGCGCTGCCGAGGCCAGCAATCCGCCCGTGCCGGTGCAGGCTGATCTCGATACAGTTGCGGCTAATTGGCAAGTCTGGACTGAACCGACTGCGGGTGGCACCAATCCGCTGCTAGTGAAGGCCGGTACCGCGCTTGATCTGTCGGCGCTGTCCAGCGCACCGGTCGCATCCCGCCTCGGCAAACGCGGCCTCGGATTTAACTATCTTGGTTTCAAGTTGCCCGCCGTCGCCGATATTCCGAACTTTGTCAACGCGGTCAAGCGCAATGGTCATGCCTATCTTCGCTTCTTCGCACTCGACCCGTGGTTCGGACACGGCAGCAAGGTTTACCCTGCTGGTGATCCGTACGGGTGTGCCTATGATGAGAAATCAGTCGACCTGTGGTGGCGTTTTCTGGCGGCGCTGTCCGATGCCGGTGTCCAGTACTCGGTGGAGTTCCTCTACGTCGCTTCAGCCATGTTGCCCAATCGCAAAGCCTGGCCCGACAAACCCGATCCGGCTTCAGAGTCGATGGTACTCAGGGCGACCTTGAACGAGAGCAATGCGGTCAATCACTGGAAGCATTGTTTCGAAGTGCTCTGCAATCGCCCCAATCCCTATTTTGCGAAGCCACGCAAAATAATCAGTGATACAAACTGCCTGTTTATCGGCTCGGTCAACGAGAACAATCTCTGGAATCGGGGTCTCGACTATTTTGGCCGAGGCGTCGACGACGCTGCCATGGTCATACAACCGTTCTTCGACAAATGGCAAGCGGCCAACGGTGCGACCACGCATGCGGTGCCGTCAATTCGGGGCGGCAGTGCAGCGGCTTCGACCGCCTACGGAAAATTCATGCTCGATGCGCATGCAGCCAGCTACAAGGCGATGCGCTCGCATGCGCAGAGCGCCGGTTTCGCCGGCAAGATGTCGGCGGTCAACTATGTACCCGGGGTGTACGATGGCGTGCTGCGCGCCGAGACGCTGGATATGGTCGATTGCCACATGTACTTTGATCTCGACGACCATGGTGCCGGCTCGGCCAACCGATCGATCATTGGCGACAAGTTCTACAACTCCAATTGGCTGGCCAGCGGCTTTGTGTATGGCAAGCGTGCCTGCGTCTCCGAGTTCGCCGTTGGCGGGCCGTCGCCCTGGGGCTATGAATTTCCGTTCGTTTACGCGCTCGCAGCACTGCAGGATGTTGACTGGATCGCACAGTTTGCGCGGATGGACAATACGCTGGATCCGCGCGATCCGACCGTCTGGACCAACTGGTTCGACAAACATGTGCAGGTCGGCCAAGACGCGACCAAAGATGTGGTGAGTGCGGCCGCGAGTCGAATCGGCGCGTTTCTGTTTAACCGGGGCGACGTCACGCGCTCGGCGAGTGTGTTGGGCTTTGTCATCCGGCGCGACAAGACGATGGCGATCAACCCCCCCTGGTATGCGAACTGGCCGCGCACGATGATTGCGCTGGCACTTTTGTGCGGCGTGCGATCGGTCAATGAAGCTGAGGTGGACGCCTCGTTGAAATGGATCGGCGCAGGACCTGGCCCGACTCGAATCTACGATCCATTGAACGATTCCGGCACGTCCAAAAAGTCGCTCGCGAAATGGATCACTGATCTGAAGGCCGATGGGTTGCTGAGTGCCGATAACGCCTCGGATGACGGTGCCGGTATCTATGAGTCGGACAATCGCCAGTTGCGACTGAACAGTATGACGCGCAGTGCACGGGTGGTCACGCCGCGCTCACACATGATCATTTGGGATGATGACGCGAACGTCGACGAAACACCGTTTCTGATGCTCGATGCCGCGACTGACAGGGGTTTGATCAGCGTCCACGACCTGTCGCCCGGCGCGGTTGAATTGAAGGCGACGACGCGCGCACTGTTGATTCATTTGACCGAAGTGCGCGGTAGCAAAAGTGATGGCTCTGGGCCCTACGATTTTGCTGCCGCAGGCACTGCGCAATGGGGGCCCACCGGCTACAGCTCGGTGCCGATTCATTCGATCTCGGGTCCGAAGGGCGGTGGCTGGCGCCGCGAGTCCTGGATGCCGAGCCGGATTCGCGGTGGCAAGGCGATCATCCGACTGGCGTTGATGGCCGGCAAGGTCACGGTGCATCGGCTCGATATTCGCGGTAATCGGCTGTCGACGATTCCGGTCCAGCGCATGAAGGATTTAACCGTACGAATGGTGCTGGATAACTCGTCGGCGGCGAATCTGATGCAGACGGTTTATTACGAGGTATTGGTTGAGCCGGGTTGAGCCAGTTCACTCACCAAGCGATCATTATTCCAGCGCCCATCCGGCGCGCCGCTGACGTACCAGTTTGAACCATTGTCTGCCAGGATCATGCCGTAGGTCTTCAGCGCTTGCAGGATGACGCGGGTGTCGACAGTGACCGTTCAGAATTATTCAGTCACCTGGACTCCAACCAGCGCCAAACGGGCGGCGGCCGCTTGGGTCTGATCAAAAGTCACAAAATGGCTGACGCCCAGGCGGGCTGCAATGACAATGTGCAGGGCATCGGCCGCGCGCAGCCTTTGCTTGCTGATCTGAATTGCCAAGGTACCGGCGCGGATAATATCGCTGGCAAGTGTCGGTGCCGCGACGAACTTGGCTGCGCGCAGTACGTCAATGGCGGATGCGACACTTGTAACATCAACAGCGTCGATGAGACCGGCCCGATACTTCGCTGCAATTGCGCAACGATATTCCGCACAACTCCAATCACTACACACGCCGCGAACTCCCTGGCTCGTAAGCAGGCTGACAAGCTCATCGGCTCGTGCACTTGCGCTCTCTGCTGAAAGCAACGCTACTGCAACGCTGGTGTCCAGGTAAAACACAGGTACTCGGGTTAGAAGCGTTCAGTGTCGCGCCATTCGGCGACGAAGTTCTCGGCACTTTGCGGGACGCGCGATTTGCTTCGAATTGAAGTGACATAGCTTGCCATGTCCACGAATTCGGATCGCACTGCCGCAGGCGCTGAATTAGGAGTGTCGACTTGTCGTGATGAAGTGATCGCTACGAGTCGGTAGCTGGGTCTGCCATGCTTTGAGATTACAACTTCCTCGCCTTGGTCGGCGAGGCTTGCGAGTTCGCTCAATCGAGCTTTGGCTTGGGCTAGGCCGAAAATCATGAATATGCCTATAAATAGTCAAATAATGACTATAAATATAGTCACATCAAGTTTGGCTGTCAATGATGATGCTTGCCGATCATGATCCTTGCCGATTGTGTTTGCCCACGACGAACTCGGCAGCAACGAGCGAGCCAAGACTTCTTTAATGATGGGTATATAAAGTAAGATATGGTAAATAATATTATCGCCAGGATATAATATGATTTGTCGGAGCAATCAAATGAACCTAAACCCAGACATGCCCTCACGCTGTATCGCCTTTAACGGTATGCGGCGAATTGCGATCGGCAGTTTCGCCGAGGTCGCCGTTCAAACAAAACGGCTCGTCGACGGTAAACGGCACGACGCCATCCTGGTGTTCGATGCCGACACCAGTGATCTGCTCGAGATTGATACGCGCGGCAGTTTGGCCGATGTCGCGAAGCGTTATGCGGCGACAGCAGTGCCCGCGTCGACAGCGTCGACCGATCCGGCAACATCGCCTGATCCGTCGGTGAAGGTCGCGTCTGCGGAATCTGTTCAGATGCCCGTAGACGAAGCAGGGTCAATACTGCCCCCGGTCGAAGCCGCCCGCAGCCGCGGCCGTCCACGACTCGGCGTGGTCGCACGCGAAGTGACCTTGTTGCCGCGTCATTGGGATTGGCTGAACGCTCAACCGGGTGGCGCGTCAGTGGCGCTGCGCAAGCTGGTCGAAGAGGCACGGCGCAGCCATGCGGGTCGCGACTTCACTCGCAAGTCTCGCGAGGCTGCCTATAAATTCATGTCACCGATCGCCAGCGGCCTGGACAGTTTTGAGGAAGCAGCGCGAGCGCTGTTTGCCAATGATCAGGCGCGCTTTGTGGCGCTGCTGGCCGACTGGCCGGTCGACGTTCGCGAACACGCCGTGGCGTTGGCTCATAATTCTTTTGTGGCCCAAAGTCCGACATCAAAGGAATGAGCGTGCGCTAGAAACTACTTTTCGTCTCAACCACAAATTGCATCTTCTTGATATCGCCGCGCGCATCGAGCGGAAACGCCAGATTCACATGAACGACGTTGCCCAAGCCGGAGCGACTCTGGCCGATTCGCAATCCAAGGCCAACATCGCGCAGCACACCAATCGAGCGCGATCCCAAGGGGTTATCGCCCCAGGTTCGGCCGATGTCGAAGAACACGGCGCCACCCACCCTGAACAGTCGGAATGGATACCAGTCGGAGAAGAACCGCTGTTCGGCGGTCGCGATCCAGCGGCCCGATCCGGCTTGGTAGCGCAGCGGATAACCGCGTAATCCGCTATCGCCGCCCAAGCTCAGCCTTTGGTCGGCATCAAGGCGGACGCCGGCGTCGGCTTGAACACTCAGATAGGTCAATCGGCTGGGCGCATCGCGCAAAAAATAGCGGGCCAATAAAGTGAGTTTGGCATTTTGCAGGCGCGTGTTTTCGGCACGTCCGGTGAAGGACGCCTTGAGTTCAGCGATTTGTCCCTCGCCCGGCGCCAGGTTGCGCGCGAGCGACGTGTCCCAAATAAGCGCATTACGATCGGCACCGATTTCTTTCGAGACGACACCGAACAGCGCGCTGGCCAGCCAACCTAAATTCAGATCTTCGGTGCGCCCGATCTGATTCAGATTTTCGAGCAGTTGATACCGATCTTCGGTCAGATCGTATCGAATCCACGGATAGACGAGCTTGCGCGACGCCGGAACGATGCCGGGTCCGGCGCGCCCTGGTGCTGCCTCGAACTGACGGTCATCATAAGTAAGGCCGCCGGTCCAGCGGCTGGCCCAGGCATCTTTTAACCCGTCTGAAAAACCGTAGTAGACGGTAGCGCCGCGTTGGTTCAGTCGGTATTGATCAATATTGTTGCCCAGATCAAAGACCGGCTCAATTCGCCGTTCGTCGAGCACGCGCAGGCCAGCACTCCAGCGCGTGTCGAGCGAATAAAACGGCCGCTCGAGCGCCAGACCATTTTTGCGGCCATCACTGTTGTTGCCCACCTGAGCGGCAAGCGTCCAGCGCGAGCCAAACAATTGCGGATCGCGATAATCGAGAGTCGTCGTCGTGCGATCGACATTCGAGCCGTAGTCCAACGACAGTTGTTTGCCAAAACCGAACAGGTTCGACTCTTCTATGCGTGCTCCGAGCGTGTTGGTGCCGCCACTGCGACCGAACGAGATACCGGGTTTTAGTGTCCAGACGTCGCGAGTGAACACCTTGATATCGACTCGACCGTCACGGTAAGCAATCGGCTGAATTCGAATGCTGGTCAGATATCGTTGGGTGCGCAGCAAGCGCTCGGACTCTTCGATCTTCTGGCGTGAGAATGGCTCGCCGACCTGAAACAACAGTTGCCTCGCGATGATCGAGCGCTTGGACTTGCTGTGCAGAAAATTGGCCAGCCGGAACAGGACCACATCTTCTTCGGGCGTGTCGGTGGCAAAGATGTCGTTGATGTCGAGGATGATTTCACCGATCACCGCACCGGCCTGCTCGAGTTCCTCGTCCGAAGGAACGTCGACCGGACGCGCAATATCATCCTTTACACTGCGTGAGGTAACGCTGGGCAGAAGGTCGCGTGCGGACGCGGCTGGCGTCAGCAGCAGACCCGACACGACGGTTGCGGCCAGCAGTCGACACAGTATCGAATGAATCCAAGGCATACGCAGGTGGTACTCAAGAAGTGCGACAAGCCGCAGACTACCTGATACTCGGAACTCGGAGGCGCAGCGCTTCAGCGTGCGGATTGAATCGCGCTTCGCAACGAGCCGATTTCGCCAAAGTAGCGCAACACGCCGGGATGAATCAGATCCAATCGCGGCACCGCTGCCAGGGTATTGCCGGCTTTGGTTTCACGTGCCTGCGGCAGGCGCGCTGCAATGGCGGCCTCACCTCTATGCAGGGCGCGCGCCGACGGCACTTCGGGCGACTGCGCCAAAGCCCGGCCAGCCGCTGCCACCGCCCCACAACGCAGCCACCCGGCCGTCTTCGAGCATGGCCGGGCCGTCGCCGGCGCGATCATGGTAGACCGCCTGGAAGTCCTTGTTCATATCATAGCCCAGGCCGTCCAGACCATAACGTGCGAGGATCACGAGGCCCGATCCCTTGGCACCGAACGCAACCGGTTTGCCGAGTAGATCGGCAATACTGCGGTGGGGCGAATCGCCGCGCGCAACGAACATGCCCGGCATGAATACATTGCGGTAATGATGCGCAGTTGTGCCTTGCTGCGACCGATGCCGTTGATGGCTTCGAAGAACGGCTCGCCAGTCACCAGCGCCAGATCCAATTCGCCGGCTTCGAGCAGCGGAATATTTTCGGTGCTACCTTTGGTATTGCGCGTCTGGATGAGCACCATTGAATCAAATTCGCTTCAAGCTGAGCGACGTTGGCGTTTGAGCGGCCGCGATTTCAGGCCTCAGAACCCAAAACAAAGCAGCCGCCAATGGAGCGCATGAAACGGTACGGCGTGCCGGCGAAGGAGACGATTTCATGCACTCGGTTGAATCATCAATTCGCAGGACTATTTGTCGGTCCAGGGTAGCTCTTTCCACAATTGACGGAACTGGTTGTCGCCGGCCCGTAACTCTGCTTCATAGGACGCTGGTGCCAAATAGCGCACCGGTGCGAAGGCTTTTTCGGCCGCCAGCTTGAAGGCTGGATCGGCGACGGCGCGTTCGATGGCGCTGACCAGGCGTTCGCGGATCGTGCTGGGCAAACCCTTCGGTGCTGCCAGACCGCGCAACGATGCCATCTCAAAGTTATAGCCCTGTTCCTTGAAGGTTGGCCAGTCCGATGCGGACGGCAGTCGGACAGCGGTCATTTGACCGAGGCAGCGTATCGGCGAGCCGCCTTTCTGGTACTGCAGCGCTTCACCGACATTGATCGCCGCGACGGTGATGTGTTTGCCGATAATCGCGGTACGGGTCTCCGAGCTACCTTTGAACGGTACATGGGTCATCGCAACGCCGGCGCTTTTCTCGAACATCAGCATGGCCAGGTGGTCGTCCGAACCGACGCCGGTGGAGCCGACGGTAACCGCTTTTGGGTTGGCTTTGGCGAAGTCGGCGAGGGCGGCTAGACTTTGATGCGGGCTGTCGTTGTGAACGCAGAAGGTGCCAGGGTCGTCGACCACATTGCCCAGCAAATCGTAGCTTTGCCAGTTCCAGACCGATTTGCGTTCGATCGGAATGGTAATCACTGGCGGCGTGTTGATGAAACCGATCGTATAGCCATCGGGCTGCGCATTGGCGATCGCCCCAAAACCGATATCGCCGCCGGCACCGGGCCGGTTGACGACATTAATCCGGGCACCGTCACCGAGCTGCTTTTCAATAAATGGCACGATGGCGCGGGCGATGATGTCAGTACCGCCGCCCGGCGCATAGGCAATGATCAGATTGATCGGCTGGTCGGGCCAGGCCGCACTGGCGCTGAACGGCAGCACACCGCAGAACAGCGCAGTCAAAGTGGCCAGATTTCGTACCGCACCCAAGGTTTTTCGCATGCCGGTCTCCTGATTTTTGTTGCCTCATTAACGCTAACAGCCCGACAGGCTGCTAGGGTTTGTGCGAAGTATATCGAGCTTCAAGGCCTCACGTCTGGGTACACGGTCGCTGATTCTTAATCGGGAAGAGGGGTCGAATTGGAGTAAATCCTCGATATTGGTTCATCCCAAGCGCGCTGAACCGGCGTAGGCTGCGCGTTCGCGCGATGTTGGAGACTTGCTGATGTTTGACTACGTAATTGTCGGTGGCGGTTCCGCCGGTTGTGTTCTGGCGGCTCGATTAACCGAAGATCCGGCGGTCCGGGTCTGTTTGCTGGAAGCTGGCCCTGCCGATAAAAGTATTTTGATCCACGTGCCGGCTGGCCTGGCTCTGCTGGCCAAGTCAAATCAGGCCAATTGGGCGCTCTCGACCGTACCGCAGCCGGGCTTGAACGGTCGGCGTGGTTATCAGCCGCGCGGCAAGGTCTTGGGCGGGTCGAGCTCGGTGAACGCCATGGTCTACATTCGCGGTCATCGCGCCGACTATGATCAGTGGGCCGCCCAAGGTAACCCGGGTTGGAGCTACGCCGATGTGTTGCCGTACTTCAAGCGTGCCGAGCACAATGAGCGCGGTGCCGATGACTTTCACGGCACCGACGGTCCACTCAATGTGATGGATCTTCGCTCGCCGAACCGCTTTGGTCCGCTCTTTGTTGAAGCTGCCAAACAGTGCGGCCATCCGTACAACCCGGACTTTAATGGTGCCGAGCAAGACGGCGTTGGTCCCTACCAGGTGACGCATCGCAATGGTGAGCGAATGTCCGCCGCCAAAGCTTATTTGACACCGTTACTGAGCCCGACAGCCGGCGGCGCGCCGTCGCGCCCGAATCTGACGGTGATTACCGAGGCATTGGCGACGCGCGTGTTGCTGGAAGGTCGGCGTGCGGTCGGCGTCGAGTACCGGCGCGCCGGTGCGACCGCGATTGCGCGGGCCGAGCGTGAAGTGCTGGTCTGCGCCGGGGCCTTGCTGACGCCGCAGTTGCTGATGCTCTCGGGCATTGGGCCGGCCGCACATTTGCGCTCCATGGGGATCCCCGTGGTCTGCGATTCAGCCGGGGTTGGCGCACAATTGCACGACCACGTTGACGTGGTTCAGGTCTATGATTCTGCCGCCAATACCGATCTGTTCGGGCTATCGCCGAGCGGCGCGGTGAATGCCGTCAAGGGCATTTTCGAGTGGCGCAATCGACGTTCCGGTATGCTCACTACCAACTTCGCGGAGGCCGGCGGGTTTGTGCGCAGCACCCCTGAGTTGTCGGCACCGGATTTGCAGTTTCACTTCGTCATTGCGAAACTGGTCAATCATGGCCGTACCACCCAATTCGGCCACGGCTTTTCCTGTCATGTTTGTCTGCTGCATCCGAAAAGTCGCGGCAGTGTTCGTTTGCAAAGCGCCGATCCGGCCCAGACACCGGCGATCGATCCGAACTTTCTGGCGGAACGTGCAGATCTTGAAAAGCTGGTGATCGGCTTTCGCAAAATGCGCGAGATTTTTAGTGCACCCGCGTTGGCACCCTATCGAGGCACTGAACTGTTTTCGGCGGCCGCGCAGAGCGATGCCGAGATCGAATCGTACATCCGCAACACAGCAGACACGATTTATCACCCGGTCGGTTCTTGCCGGATGGGGCCAGCCGATACCGATCCGCTCGATGCTCAGCTAAGAGTCAAGGGCATCGAGGCGCTACGGGTCGTTGATGCGTCAATCATGCCCAGTGTAGTGGCCGGCAATACCAACGCGCCGGTCATCATGATCGCCGAAAAAATCGCCGACCAGATTCGCGGCCAATCGTTGGCCAGGTCTGAGCCCAGTGAACTGCTGCGGGACTTGACCCAGGTCAGCGTGGTTTGATTGGGCCACCGCAGCAGGCGGCGTGCTGATCGGGCGGTGTGCCGATCGAGCGCGGTGCTGATCAATCGTTTCGGCGAGCGCTGCCAATTGCCCGCAGGAACTCGTTGCGGTGCTGGTTCGAGTGTTCGAATTCGCCGGTAAACGACTGCGTAATGACGCGTTCGTCGCCGCGTCGATCTTCGCCCAGCAAGAGGCAGAGTTGTTCGGCCTCGACCACGCAGGCGGCACCGCGTGCCTGGCCGCGCTGCATCAGCACTTCGGCGATGTCGCGGGTCATCCATTCCTGATAGGTAAAGCGGTGGCCGATCGCATCGACCATCCGGGCGATTCGGCCAAAGCCGTGCAGGCGTCCGCCCGGTAGGTAGGCGACATGGGCCAGGCCGCGAAACGGTACCAGGTGGTGCGGACAGACGCCATGAATTGCGATGCCGCGAATGACGACCATATCGGTGCGATGATCTGCAAAGCCATCACCGAGGGCTTCACCCGGATCGAGTTCATAGCCGCCCAAAAGACGGTGCTGCCACAATTGGCGAACCCGTTCGGTGGTGCGACCCATATGATCGGCGTCGGCGGCAATGCCGCAGGCGCGCAACAGATCTGCGATCGCTTGCTCGAAGGCAACAGCGTCGAAGGTGCCAGTGCGCGGAATGCCGATCGTGGCGGCGGACGGCGCGGGTGGTTGATGGCCGTGATCGCGGTGATCGCTCAAGCGGGTTCCTGGATCAAGTATTCACCAAAAGCCGCCCGCATCGGCACCGACATCGTCACCGGCTTATTCGATTTCAGGTCGACGCGCACGATCACCGATTTGACCAGTAGTCGCTCACCATCGTCGCCCCGAAATCGATACAGCAGGCCCATGCTGGCCTCACCGAGGCGCCAGAGTTGGATATCAATCTCGATCTGATCGGCATAACGGCAGGGCCGCTTGAAGTCGGTCTCCAAACGCACAATCGGCCAACCAATCTTCTCGACATTGATCGAATGATGGTGCGGAAAGCCGACGTGCTGCATGAATTCTTCCTTGACGTCCAGGCAGATATCGAAAAAGCGCGGATAAAAAACGATGCCGGCCGGATCACAGTGCGCGAACTGAATCATGCGGCGGGCGGTGTAGGTTTGATTAGCCATGGTGCAGTATAAATGCGGCTCACAGTGCAAATGCAGTTAACCCGGTAGATGCGATCAACCGAGTGGCTGCGGCCAACCGAGTAGACGCGGTTAACTGAGCCGATGCATTAGCGGCCGTTAAATTGCGGTGGCCGTTTTTCGACAAAAGCCGCCGCCGCGCCTTTGTGATCCTCGGTCTCGAAAGTGCGAATCATGTGAATGGCCTCGGCATCGAGCGTATCGCTCAAGCTGCCGCGCAGGGCAAGGTTCAGGTTGCGTTTCATATAACCGACCGCCACCGTTGGCAACGCCGCCAACTCGAGCGCATAGTCGCGCGCTGCTTGCGCCAATTGCTCGTAGGGCACGACCCGATTGATCATGCCGATTTTTTGCGCTTCATCCGCACGCAAAACTTTGGCGGTGAAATACAACTCGCGGGCCATCGCCGCACCCACCAGATGATTCAGAAAGTAGCTGCCGCCGAAATCGCCTGATAAACCGATTTTCGAGAATGCCGTAGTCAATTTCGCGTCGTCGGCGGCAATCCGCAGATCGCAGGCTAGCGCCAGCGACAAGCCGGCACCGGCGGCCGGTCCGGGTATGACCGCCAGGGTCGGTTTGGGCATTTCATGCAGCAAACGGCTGACGTCCATGCGGGCGCGCAAATCGGTGACCTTGTGATCGAAGCTCATCGGTGCGCTGCCGCCCGCCGCTGCCTTGGCGAAGCCTTTGACGTCGCCGCCGGAACAGAACGCGCGACCGGCGCCGGTCAGCACCACTACCCGAACAGTGCTGTCCAGCGCCAGTCGTGTCAGTGATTCAGCAAGTCCGGTCATCAGTTCGCGGCTCAGCGCGTTGCGCGAGTCGGGGCGGTTCATAGTCAAGGTGGCGACACCGTGCTCAATGGTTTGCAGCAAGTCCTGGCTCATATCGGTCTCCTGGTTTTCGGGTACCGCAGCGTAGCGGAATTGAAAAAGTTCTGCGCGCTCGGTGTTGCCAGCTTGTTTCATTGAAAACGCCGCCCAAACGGTGCAGCATGCCGAGGGGACGTTTACAGCAGATTCACCAGCGAATGCGCGACTTCTTTCAGGGTTGGCACCACCCGAGCGATGGCG
>JANORY010001032.1:0-10664 GCA_031415535.1 Burkholderiales bacterium
CGCACCGAAGACATGCAAGCACGGCGCAACCAGCTTTCAAAACAGATTGGTCAGGCCAAGGCCCAAGGGCAGGATGCGGCACTCTTGCTGGAACAGGCGAACGAAGCCAGCAATGGTTTAGCCCAGGCAAGCGCTGAGAACGAAGAAATTCAAACGCAACTGACTGCCTGGCTTGAAACGCTGCCGAACTTGCCGCAGGAGTCGGTGCCGGTCGGCAGTGACGAACACGGCAACGTTGAAGTTCGGCGCTGGAGTCCGCAGGGTAGCGAGCCAGCGGCGCTGGGCTTTGTTGCCAAGGATCATGTCGATCTGGGTGCCGCGTTCGGGCTCGACTTTGCGATGGGCGTCAAATTAACCGGTGCGCGTTTTTCAGTGATGCGCGGGCCAGTGGCCAAGCTACATCGTGCGCTGGCGCAGTTTATGCTCGATGTGCAGACCCAAGAGCATGGCTATACCGAATGTTATACGCCGTACATCGTCAATGCCGCCACCTTGCGTGGCACCGGACAATTGCCCAAGTTCGAACAGGATCTTTTTTCAGCCAGAAAGGGCGGACAGGAAGGTGAGGGCGACGCGCTTTATCTGATCCCGACTTCGGAAGTTACGCTGACGAATTTTGTGCGTGACGAGATCCTGCGCGCAGATCAGTTGCCTATGAAGCTGACTGCCCATACGCCGTGTTTCCGTTCCGAAGCCGGCTCGTACGGCAAAGATACCCGTGGCATGATCCGACAACATCAATTCGACAAGGTCGAAATGGTGCAGATTGTGGTGCCGGATCAGTCGTCACAAGCGCACCAGGAAATGGTCGGCCATGCCGAGGCTATTTTGCGAAAGTTGGGCCTGCCCTACCGGCTCATGTTGTTGTGCACCGGCGATATCGGGCCGGCCTCGGCCAAAACCTATGACCTCGAAGTCTGGTTGCCCGGACTAAGCGCTTATCGGGAGATTTCATCGATTTCGAACTGTGAAGCCTTCCAGGCGCGCCGGATGCGGGCCCGGTTCCGTAATGCGCAGGGCAAGCCCGAGTGGGTTCACACGCTCAACGGTTCCGGCCTGGCGGTGGGTCGAACTCTAGTCGCGGTGCTCGAGAATTATCAGCAGGTCGATGGTTCGGTCCGGATTCCCGAGGTTTTGCGGCCTTATTTATTCGGACTCGAAACGCTGCGCTAAAAACTGGCGTTCGCGGGCTGCTAGAATCCGCCCTCGCACCCGGAAAGGTGGCAGAGTGGTCGAATGCGCCGGACTCGAAATCCGGTTTACCGTTATGCGGTAACGTGGGTTCGAATCCCACCCTTTCCGCCAAGTGATCTGCTGAGATTGCTTGCAATTCAATGACTTGCTGGATCAACTGACCAAGGATTCGGAATTTGTACCCGCTTCAGTACCCATTTTGATCGGCGCTAGCCACCACAAGACAAGGTTCCGCCGCAATGATCTCCGAAGCCGGATTGTCGGCGATAGCCTCATGTATCAGCGCCATCGCGGCGCTCTGGGCTACACGCATCGCTTGGGTGCAGACCCGCGAGTCTCAGCGGGCAAACGACGCTGGACGTGCCGAACGCGGTGAGAACCTCGCCAAGGAGACTCGGCGCGCCGCCAGTGCGCTCCTTGAGGATATCGAGCACGCCTGTGCAATCGCGGACGAACTCATGCGTGCTTACAATGTCCATTTCAATGACGCTGGTTCATTCAGAAGCTCGGGGCATGCGCAAGTTACCGACGAGGCCGAGGCAATCAAAGAGGGCGCGATTGCATTGAAGCCTTACGCCGAGCGCATTCATACGGGCCAGGTTGCCTTGACCGGTGCGCTTGTCGATGAGCACGCCAACATGCTTACCAAGCTGGAAGGCGACCAGCGAAAGGTTCGGTCCGGAACATCTGTAATGCTGCGCAAGCTAACCACGACCAACACAGCAATTCAGGTGGACAGTGCGCGTAAGTATGCCGAGCGTCTTGCGCTTGCGCAGCAGAACCCCTTGAATTTGCGCCCCTGAGCACCGCACCAACCAGTCACTTTGGCGGTTGATTTCGTTGAGGTTCATCGGAGAATGACCGCAGAGAGTGAACAAGTCGGATCGTCCGCACGAAACACGAAGTTGAGCGGGCCAAAGTGCATGGCTGACTAAATTGAAAAATAATCTGAAAAAGCTTCCGCTGTTCAGTGCAACGTACAAGAGAGGGCTTAGGGTGCCGGGAACCTTTTTAAGGTACCCACATGACCAAGACCCGCGCTTAGAGTCGCCTCAGCACCGGACGAATCATTTGAACATCAAGTCGAAAACGCAGTACCGCCAACAGTCGCAGGGCTGGCAGAGCATAGCAATCAAGCGAGACCGGCCAAACGCAGACGGACGCTACCGTAAAACCATTACGCGGTGTCTAACAGACCGATTTCTAAATCTCTGGTTCACGGTGGGTGAAGTGTCGAACTAATTGCGCCTGCAGTCTCAATTTTCCCGTCTCGGACATGCCGGCGATCCGGGTCAGTTTGTCGACAATCGAGCGAGGAACCGAAGCAATTGATCGGAAATCTGCATAGCATTCTTGAGGCAGTGTCGGACAGCCCTGAACGGGAAGCATCGCGATCACTCTCTGCGCGATTACGCGCGCCTGAAAATCCGGCTGTAAATTTGCAATTGGTGCAATAGGCGCGACAGTTACCCTGGCTGCGCCTCGGGGTTTATCCAGTTCACAGTCGTGCGATAGAACGATTGCCGGGACAGTTTTGCCCTTGACCAAAAGTGGCAAACGATTCTCTTTATCGGGGACGGGCACAGTACGTGGATACCAAACCACAATCCCACCCTTTGCCGTACCTTTTTCGAGGTATTCGACCGGATCGGTAAGAGAAGCGATCGGCAGGTCAAGAAGAACGTCGCCCTGGCTTAATTGCTCATCCAACAGCGCAATCCACCAGGACACCATGAGGAGTTAAGCAATCGGGTCCGGATAGTCCAGGGGATCATCGACGATTTGAGGCCATCCCTGAACTTGGAGCATTGCGCTCTTCCAAAAGTCACGCACAGCTTCTCTCGCAGTGTCGCTCTCGCCGGACCGTGAGGCGTCCCATACATAAGGCGTAGCGGGTGTTGCCACCGCAGATGATTCTGGGGCGAGCATAAGCGCCCCTAGGCTTACGACAGCCCAAATAATTGTCTTTCCATTCGACGCTACAGATGACTTAGTTGCAGGCTTCCTGTCAATCGGAACGTGCCGGGTCAGGCAATCGTCTAACCAAGCAGAGGGCGAAAATCGCTCAAAACTAGGAATCATTTAATGTCTCCCAATATTTCTGAGGGGAATGTTTTTTCAATGATTTCGAACCTTCGAAGCATCGCGTACATTTGGGCCGCTTGAATGGTGACGCGAACCACGGGATCAATCAACATTTTCTTGGTGGTATGTGATTGGAGAACGGCGAACGGCGAGGCATGGTAAAAGTCCAGACAAGCTTCTCGCCCACTTACCCCAATCATAGCCATGCTCGCGGCAAGGGTTACCACCTGTTCGGGTTCGGCCTCGATTTCAGATAACTCGACTTCGGGAATCCCGTTGCGAAGCGCAATCTCAAAAAAAGTGGGTGAATCAACCCCTCGCACGGCACCGAGGATCGAGCGAATTGCGTGCGGTACCAAATGCAGAACCAGTGCCGTTTTCAGGTCCTTAGACATTAGCTTGGATTGGCCAAAAACAACTTTGACGACATCATTCTGGCTGCGAATAATTGCGCAGAAATCGGCCACATAGCGCCTTTCAGGCACCTGCGCATCGGCAAGATTTAGCGTCGCAACCGAGGTGGTTGTGCCGTCGACGCCAATAATTGGGCGAAAAGCCATGTCGACCGGAATGCCTTCACCGGTGCGATTGGATATACGCGCAACAACGCCTTGGCGCGCGGCTGTCCTGCTATTCATAGCGTTCAGTCTATCAAATTGATGCGTATGCATACCACCGGCCAACCGTTACAAATGCCCGGACATCGCCAATCCACGTCGAAAAAGTGGCGGTAGCCGTTCAGTAGCCAGCCATTCCTCCCGGAAACCATGCTTGTTTGCACGTGTTGGCAAATTGGGTGGATTATGCGATCGTAAAGGAACTTGAGCGTTCACGATACGGTAGTCTAGTGAGATTCAGGCAGCGATGGTCAAACCTATTTCCGCCAAACGTTAGTAAAGGGTTGCCATCATCGAAACGTTATCATGGTGACTCGACAGCGATCAACGACAATCCGCCCTGGTGTTCCTTGTTGGACTCTGAGCCAATCGAACGCGCCACCGCCATGATCCGATCTGCCGAATCAACGGTGATCATCACGATGTCGCCCGCCAAGACACGCGCGGACCAAGCCCTGAAAGCGATGTTAAACGAGGTCTTCGAGAAACTGACGCCCAAGCAACAAGCTACCGCTGTACGCAGAGCGATGGTGAAAACCGGGCAGTTTCCTCCGACTCGGGATTCCTGTGCGCGCGGTCCGAACTTAACGTTAAGCTGTGCAGGAAGTTCGGGTTGGGTCCGGCGTGATTGGACTCGCATCGGTTCGTATGGTCTCCGGCACAAAAGATGGCCTGCGACTGAGCGAACAGCATGGCTTGACGCCCTTGAGGTCATCGCCTTGCACGCGCCCAATTTGGCTCTCCAATGCGCCAAATAATGCGAATACCTCCACTTGGCCGATTGCTCCAGTGTAGTCAACCATGGCAAGCGCAGCGTTGAAACTCGGCTTGAACGCCAGCGCAGCGCTCTCGTTTGGAAACTTCGTTTTGGGCTTTTCGCACGAACCGAGCTCGACCGACTTCGAATTTTCCGGAACGCGTAAGCGTCGGCTTTGCTTGCTTCACGGCTCGCCCATCCCGTTATCTGAGTCAGTGGCAGCCTTGCGTCGTTTGGTCGCCGCGTAGACGGTCAGGACCAATATAGCAGTCTAGCGCCAGTCTTTGCGGGTTTAATCCCATCGCCGACCAAGGTTTGCAAGAAAGTCCAACGCGGTGACGCGCCGCTTGAGTCCAGCCAATGTTGCAATGCTCATAGAACGTGTCGTCCAAATAGGCGTTGAGGCGCGCGTCGACCTGGACGAGCAGGAGGCCGAAACGATCCAGTTTTTAAGGACGATGAAGCTATGCTGGGAGACCCGTTCTCGGCTACTCAAGTTTCTAAAGCCGAGCTGCCGCCGCCGCGTGTCGGTGATCGAGTAAATCCGCTTTTTTGAGCGCCGAGCGCGTCCACAGTACGCCTAAAACGTCAGGAACCGCAAAGATAAGCACCACTGGCGCCGCCCAGCCCAGCAGAACAAAGAGTACAAAAAAGGCCGGCGCGATAACCAGCCGTTCCAAAACCGTCCATTTAAAAAACGGCCGGGAATTTTCTGCCGATGCCCGCCAATAATAGTACGCAAGCAAACCGGTAAGCATGCCCATCATTCGAATCCAGTGCTCCTCGGTAGGTGCGATGCCGAGTAAACGCAAGAGCACATTCGGTACAAAAATAAGCGTCGCTGCAGTGGCCAGCAAATAAAACGCAAAGACTCGTATCGATAATGCTGCTCGACTCATGATTTGTCTCGCGACTTGAGGCCAGAGTATATCCACACCGTGCATTCGGCGAGATTGATGTGACTTGCGGATTCGCCACTCGCTGGTGTGACTTATTTCCTCCGTTTGTCGCTTAAAACACCATAATTGAGCCTTCGGTCTGTCGTCTGTCGGCTCTGAGCGGCTATCGATACTTTCATCACAAAGGCAACAAAGGGGATCGCTTAGCATCTTTAATGTGAAAACCCCCGACAACGCTCCCGACCGGATTGAGCTCTTTTCGCGCTGCCGTGAAAAGATGTCGATCGAACTCGACTCGATCCTGGACTCGATCTTGCCGGTTATTGCCAATGACATTGAGGCATCGGCTCAGCACGGCAAGCAAAGCATGGATGAACAGCGGCAACTTTATTCTGCGGCGGCGACGCTGCGGATGGAAAAGCGTGCACGCATTGCGGCGGCTCATGTCGCGTTCAACGAGCGTGCGCTGCGCTGTCTTGAAGTTTCCGGCAACGAAGGCAGTGCGAAACAGGCGCTCGGCTTGCTGCAGGAAGACGAACTTGAGGTTCAAATTCTAGCGGCCGATCTAGCCGCCTTGTTGCGCGAAGAGCAGCCCGGTTCGTGTTTGTCGTTCGCCCGACGCATTGAGCATCTGACTCAGCGACAATGGCCAAATGATGACCTTCAGCCGCTTGGGCCGCGCACGATCGGATCGGCGGTCGGCGCCGCACTAAAGTCGCTGACCAATGGCGGCACGATCAAACTGGCGATCAAGACCTTCGCTGTCACCCGCCTGAAGATATCGCTAAGTCAACTGATCCTGCAGATGAATGAGGATCTGATCGCCCGCGGTATTTTGCCCGAGTGGACACCTGAAATCGAGAAGCAGGCGGCACGAGCCGAGGCGGACACGATGCCTGATCTGCCTCTGCCGGCGGTCTGGCAACCGACTTCCTCGACCACCGATGCGCTGCCTGTTGCGGCTGTGCAGCCTGAGGCCGCAGATCGAGATTCGGAGCCTGGCGTGTCAGCGCTGCCGCCACCATCCCCAGTGCCTGCGTCTGCGCCTCCACCTCCACCTGAAGCTGAAGCTGCGACTTCACCGGCACCAGCACCAGCACCAGCACCTGCCGTGCAAGCCGAAAACACCGCGCCTGCCCATCCGGCACGCTCGGACCATGCCGTGAACATATCAGCGCTTGCTGCCGACGTCTCTCGTAAACTCGATCGGTCGCCGCTGGCGGCGATTGAAAACGCCTCCAAACTGCGGGTTCTGCCGACGCTGCAACCGGTGCTGGATATCGAACGCGATGCTGTCGCGTTCGCCCATTCAATTGGCACGGTGCCCTACAGTCGTGAATCGCGCCGTGAGTTTTTCAACAATGTACGCGACCGACTGCGTGACGGCTCGGCCAATCCGGCGCAGGTGGCAACCGTCGAGGTGGTCGGCGCGATGTTCGACTACGTCGTCGATGATCGCCGTTTGCCTGAGCCCGCCAAACCCTTGTTCTGGCGGCTGCAACAACCGACCCTCGCGTTATCGCTGCTGGATCCCGGCTACCTGTCGAATGAGCCACGCTCCTTGCGTCGTCTGATCGAGAATTTTGGTGCAATTGCGACGGCTTATTCCGATGAATTTGTCAAAGGTGGCGAGTTGCACCGCCGCCTGGAAACCGTGGTCCGGGCGGTTGAAATTGTATCGAGCGCTTTGCAAACGCGCTCGGCCGTTATTTCGCAGCACGTCGATCGCGAATATGGCCGCGCGGTTCGAAATGTGACCAAGCTGGTGGACCGGGTGGTCAATGAGCGCACCACGCTGGAATCGACGCCGGCACGACAGAATCGACGTGACTATCGCAGGCGTCCCGATAAGCAGCGCGAAATCGAAGTCAGTGAAAAGCTGCGTCTGATGCTGGAAGAACGCATCGATAATCACCAGATTCCCGATAGCGCCAAAGAGTTCATTCTGAGCGTGTGGCTGCGACACCTGCGCACAGCGGTGTTACGGGACGGCGAGGAGAGTACCGAATTCAAGCTCGCGCTGGAGGTCGTTGACGATTTGCTCTGGAGCATGGAAACCGGAGTGCGCAAGCAAAGTCGCGGTGCGCTGGCCAAGCGAATTCCGCCGCTGATCCGAATGCTGACCTCGGGTCTGCGAGAAATCGGCGCGCGCGAGGAGGAGCACAAGAGTTTCTTTGACGAATTATTCCTGCTGCATTTGCGCAAGATGCGCCGCGACGGTTCTGCCCAGGGCGAAACCACCGAGTTTTCAGCACTCTCGCCGCTGACTAGTTTGCCGACGCTCAGAGACGAAATTAGCGCTGAGTCAGCAACGGGGAAATCCGAGCAAGCCGGAACGGCTACGGCCAAACGGTCAAAAAGTTCTAACATTGCTCCGGTTATCCCAAGCTTCGTGCCGCCCAACACCACAATCATCGGTGACGATGCCAACAACGGCGACAAAGGCGGCAACCGCAGCAAAGGTGAGAACGGTGAGACCGGTAGAAACGTGGGCACCGTCAGAACCGAGCGCAACGATAACAAAGGTATCGCGTCGGCGGCGCGCGCCGACCCGCTGAAGCCGCGCGTTTCACGGGCACCGACTCGTTGGCCAGAAATCATTCCTGCCACCATCAAGAAGTCCGAGGAAACCAAACCCATCGACGCCGCCTCCGTTCAACCAGTGGCGGCGGATCCCAACGCCGCAGCGGGCAAGACTACCGGCTCGAAAGACGATGCGGCGGATGATCGCGGACCGGAACAGAAGTTACTCGAAGTGCTGCATTCTCTGGACTTGAGCGATCCTCCGCAAGCGCTCGATCGACGTGAGATTGAGGTCGATCGCTTGCTTGAGACAGTGGATCGAGGTCTTTGGCTCGCGCTGGTGGGCAATGACGGCATTACGTCGATCGCCAAAATTGCCTGGGTGAATTCCCGGCGTACGGTCATTTTGCTGGTGCGTTATCCGGATCGCCGCGCCTTGTCCTTGCGTATGGATGAGTTAAAGCGCCGGGCCGATGTTGGACGCGCCTACCTGATTGCCGACTAAGAACTCGCAAACGTAATGACGTGGTCAGCGTCAATTTTGATGCCGATCCGCTCGCCAATCGCGTGATCATGATGACTCGGCACTAAAGCCATGAGTTCTTGCCGGCTCGGCAGTCGCAAGGTGTATAGAAACTGCGCGCCGCGAAACGCCTTTCGGACCACTTCGGCACGCAGTTCGCTGGCGTCGTCATGCACCACATCATCGGGCCTGAGCAAGACCAGCAATTGACCCCGGGCGTCGGCCATTGCTAGAGCATTGGCCGCGTCGTTTTTTGAGACCAGTGGCACGGCACCCAGTTCAGTGTTGATGACCGACAGATCGCTGTTCTGACATAAGACACCCGGCAGAAAAGCGCCCAGTCCGACGAAATCTGCCACCGAGCGCGTCGCCGGTTCGTGATACAGCCGGTAGGCGGTATCCCACTGCGCAATTCGGCCGTCCTCCATGACGCCAATCGTATCGGCCAAGGCGAAGGCCTCGTATTGATCGTGTGTCACCAGCAAGGCGGTCGATCGGGTCAGCTTGAGCAGGTCGCGTAGCTCGTGCGCCAGTTGCTCGCGCAAGTCCGGATCCAGATTGGAGAAGGGTTCGTCGAGCAGCAGCAACTTGGGTTCGGGAGCGAGCGCCCGCGCCAGCGCCACCCGTTGTTGTTGTCCGCCGGATAACTCATGCGGAAAGCGGTCCGCCCACTGACGCAGCTTGACCAGATCAAGCATTTGCTCGCCGCGCTGCTTGATGCCCTGCGGTGCCAGCTTGCGCAGGCCGAATTCAACGTTGGCGCGCACACTCAAGTGCGGGAACAGCGCATAGTCCTGAAACACAATACCGACTCCGCGCAGATTCGGTGGCACCCAGGTGCCGGCGTCGGACACAATCCGTTCGCCGATCTTGACCAGACCGGCGTCGGGTCGCACAAAGCCGGCAATGCTGCGCAGCGCCGTGGTTTTGCCACAACCGGAGGGACCCAGCAGGCAGCCAATTTCCGAGCTGGCCAATTCGAAGTCAAGGCCTTTGATGACATCTACCGGGCGATCGGCATCACGTAAAGTTACGCGCAGATCTTGGACCTGCAGGGCCGGGCTGATTCGCACGGGTAATTCTCTTCTCATCTCGACGGGCAACTCGATTCGCATTGCGAATGACTATAATTCGCATTCACGTCCATTGTAAAGACGCTTTCTCGTGCAGAGTCGCTGGTTGGTTCGATTCCCGGTGCTGTTTGGCGCGCTGATGATCAGCGCACCGATGTTTTTGCTGGCCTGGATTGCGCTGACGGGCAGCGGCGCGAGCGGCCAACTGACGCACTTGCTGGCCACCGTGCTGCCGCGCTACCTGCTCAATAGCCTGGCGCTGGTGGCTGTCGTGACGACATTGGTGCTGCTGATCGGAGTTGGCTGCGCCTGGCTGATCGCGGCCTATGATTTCCCGGGCCGACGCGTGTTTCGATGGGCGCTGGTGCTGCCCTTGGCCTTGCCGAGTTTTGTGGTGGCCTACGCCTACACCGACTTCAGCTTGCTGGCCAGCGTGACGAAATGGTTCAAGGCAAACCTCAACCTCACCGTACCGCGAATCGGCGACTGGGGTAATGTCGTCGCCGCAGGGCTGGTCTTGTCGCTGGTCCTCTACCCGTATGTCTACTTGTTGGCCCGCACCGCTTTTGAAGAACGCAGCCCATCGCTAGGTGAGGCCGCCTTGTCCTTGGGCATCCGCCGAACCAGCGCCTGGTGGCGCGTCGTCTGGCCGATCGCGCGACCGTCGATTGCGGCAGGCTGCGCGCTGGTGATCATGGAAACGCTGGCTGATTTCGGCACCGTCGCTTACTTTGCAGTGGACACTTTTACGGCCGGAATCTACCGCTCCTGGCAATCGATGGGTGACAAGACAACGGCTGCGCGCCTGGCTTTGTTGCTCATGGGGTTCGTGCTGATTCTGACCTCGCTGGAGCGCAGTCAAAGGCTTCGAATGCGCTATTTTGCCCGTGGCCGAAGTGATGCGCCACGCCTCGCCTTGCGCTGGCCGCAGGCCGGTCTCGCCATCCTGGCCTGCTTGATACCCGTGATATTTGGCCTCCTGCTGCCACTTTT
>JANORY010001033.1:0-2101 GCA_031415535.1 Burkholderiales bacterium
GCATTCTTCTCGGCCATGTTCGTGCTCTTTTCAGAGACGATCGGCGCGAGCAGCACCTTCATCAGGCGCTCCGAATTGATTGCCGCGCTCATGCCAGCATCTCCTGCACTTTAGCCAGTGCGCCACGAGTGAAAAGAATCTTGTCGAACCGTACCAGCGACACCGGATCGGCATTCTTGGCTTCAACGATCAGCACGTTGTGCAGATTGCGCGCCGCCAAATGCAGGTTCTCGTTGAATGTATCGGTAATGACCATGACCGACTCCAAACCCATCGCCTTGATTTTGCCGGCGAGTTGCTTGGTTTTCGGCGTGTCTAATGAAATGCCTTCAATAATCGCAATTCGGTCTTCGCGCACCAGTTGCGAGAGAATCGAACACAAACCGGCACGGAACATTTTCTTGTTCAGCTTTTGTGTAAAGTTCTCGTCGGGACTGTTCGGGAAAATCTTGCCGCCACCGCGCCACAGGGGGCTGGAGGTCATACCGGCACGAGCCCGGCCGGTACCTTTTTGGCGGAACGGCTTTTTGGTCGAGTGCCGAACTTCTGCGCGATCTTTTTGCTTGCGATTGGCGCTACGGGCATTGGCTTGATAAGCCACCACTACCTGATGCACCAAGGGCTCGTTGAAGTCGCGACCGAAGATGGTGTCCGGCGCCTCAACCTTCGACGCCTTCTGACCTTGATCGTTGATTAGATTCAATTCCATTGTCGCTCCTGCGCCTATGCTTTCTTGGCGACTTTGGCGCCTTGCTTCGGCGTCTTGATCGCTGGCGTTACGACAACCGCGCTGCCTGCACCACCCGGCACCGCGCCCTTGATCAGCAACAGACCGCGGACCGCATCAACCCGCGCCACTTCCAGATTCTGGGTGGTGCGATTAGCGTTACCCAGATGGCCAGCCATCTTTTTGCCCGGAAAAACACGGCCCGGATCCTGTGCCATGCCGATCGAGCCGGCCGAGTTGTGCGACTTCGAGTTACCGTGGCTGGCACGATTCGACGAGAAATGGTGCCGCTTGATGGCGCCCGTGAAGCCCTTGCCGTGGGTTGTGCCGGACACGTCAACAATCTGGCCGACCGCAAACATTTCGACGTTGATGACGGAACCGGGCTTCAGGTCTGCCAGCACGCCCGCTTCAACCCGGAATTCACCCATGCTGTTACCGGCCTCGACACCTGCCTTGGCAAAATGGCCTGCCTGTGGTTTGGTGACACGGGTTGCGCGCCGCTTGCCGTGCGTCAGTTGCACGGCGGTATATCCGTCGGATTCGACGGTCTTGATCTGGGTAACGCGATTATTCGACACGTCAAGTACCGTTACGGGGACAGCATTGCCCTCAGCCGTAAAAATACGCATCATGCCGACCTTGCGACCCAATAGTCCAAGGCTCATTGTTCTCTCCAATCCCGACTGCAATTGGCCGGGGTGATTTCTCGCTGCATCGCGAAAAGCCCTCAATCATAGCGGATGCCTGCCTGGGGGTCAATCGGCTTGGTTTTCTGTGTCAATAGACTCAAGCAGAGCGTATAGTCAGAAAAGGACAAAAATGTGGCGAGCGCGGCGCTTGACGCTCGATGCTCGACGCGCGACGCGCGACGCAAATCCTTAGCGGTTCAAATAACAGTGCGGGAGACAGGCTCAATGAAACTTGGGACGAACAGTAGACCTTACGTAAACTGCCTGGAAAGCCGGCCAGTCAAGCGGCGCAGGGCCTTAGTCTGGCTAGTGCTGAGCGCGGCTTTGACGATATCGGCGCTAACCGTTAATTCCGCGCGCGCTCAGGCGCAAGATTATCCGAACAAGCCTATCAAGTTCGTGGTGGGCACCCAAGCGGGCGGCGTTACCGATATTCGCGCACGCCGCTTCGCGCAACGCTTGAGCGAACTGCTCAAGCAGTCAGTCATTGTTGAAAATCGTCCTGGCGCGTCGACCACGATTGCGGCGGAATTCGTCGCGAAATCAGCACCCGACGGGTATACCGCGCTTTTTGGCGGCAATACCGAGGTGGTAGTGGCACCGGCATTGGGGACACCAATCCGCTACGACCCGGTCGCCGATTTCGCGCCGGTGGCGCAGTTCACCCAGGGCTCACCACTGC
>JANORY010001034.1:0-1214 GCA_031415535.1 Burkholderiales bacterium
AAACGCCTTCAATACTCATGGTTCATTCCCAATCGAGGGCACCCTTCATCCATTCGTAGACGAAGCCGACCACCAGAATTGCGAGAAAAATCATCATTGACATAAAGCCGAAAAAACCGATCGAGCCGAGCGACACCGCCCACGGAAACAAAAAGGCAATTTCGAGATCAAACAAAATAAACAGAATGGCAACCAGGTAATAACGAACATCGAACTTCATGCGGGCGTCTTCGAAAGCCTCGAAGCCGCATTCGTAGGGCGAGAGTTTTTCCGGGTTCGGCTTGTTGGTACCCAATAGTTTGCCCAACACCAGCGGCCCCACGCCAACCAGCGTGCCAACCATAATGAAGAGCATAACGGGCAAGTATTGTTCGAGATTCAAGTCATCAATCCTGAGACGTTTTTATAGCTCATGTCCACGCTACAAACTCTAATACCTGCAAACTCTGGTGCCGACGGCGAGACTCGAACTCGCACAGCTTTCGCCACTACCCCCTCAAGATAGCGTGTCTACCAATTTCACCACGTCGGCAAAACATCTCATTTTACTTCGGAATACTGCCCCCTTGAGATGGCTTGTCGGCATCCAGCTTCGGCACCTCGGGCTTGCCAGAGTCGGGTGTCACAACTGAAGCGGGCGCTGACGGATTCGTCACGGACGGAACTGGCGCAGACGGAACTGGCGCAGACGGAATATCCGATTTGCCAGCCGACGCCGGAGTCGCCGGAACGGTTGGCGCGGCGCTACCTTTTGACTCACCGGCTTTGCCGGCTGGTTGATCCATCACGCTGCCACTGCCCGAACTGGTGCCCGGACGCTGCGAGATGAACGCCAACACCAGAGTGCAGGCAAAGAACACGGCCGCGAGCGCACCGGTTACCCGGCTCAGAAAATTCGCCGAACCACTGGCACCGAACAAACTCCCAGAGCTACCCGAGCCGAAGGCGGCGCCCATGTCGGCACCCTTACCATGCTGCAATAAAACCAGAATGATCACGCCCAGTGCGCTGAGCACCTGCACAACCAAGACTGCTGAAAGCATAAAACTCAAAAAGTTCTCCTTATTGGCATTCGCCAGGCACCCTCATCAGGCCAACCCGGCGGCCCGACAAATGGCAACAAAATCATCCGCGACCAACGACGCGCCACCGATCAGGCCGCCATCAATGTCGGGCATTGAAAATAACTGCACTGCGTTCGCTGGCTTGACACT
>JANORY010001035.1:0-6490 GCA_031415535.1 Burkholderiales bacterium
GGCGACGGCCATGAGCACGCCCAACACCTGAACGAACGCGCAGTCGGACATCCCGACCGGGACCGGGCGGCGGATCGAGCGTGGCAGCGATCGATCCGTCGCGATCAGTGCGGCGCTGGCTACGAACCCGTTAGTGGGGCGATTCATACAATACAAAACCGGCATACCTTGTAAACTTCCAAGTTGATTCGAATCACACCACAAAAAGCTCATGACCAAAGTAGCTCCGAAAATTCAGTACGATTGCGCCAAATGTCCCGGCTACTGTTGCAGCTATCCGCGTATTGAGGTCAAAAATGCCGACCTCAAACGCCTCGCCAAACATTTTGATATGCCCTTGGCTGCTGCCGAAAAGAAATTCACCCGCTGGTACAAAGATGACGACGGTCACGAGCGAATTCTGCGCCACCACAAGGATGAGATCTACGGCTCAATCTGCCGATTTTTTGATACTGACGCGCGCCGCTGCACGATTTACGAAGCGCGGCCAGCGGTCTGCCGACAATACCCGCTGAAATCGAAGTGCGGCTATTACGAATTCATCAAATTCGAGCGCAAGCATCAGGACGACGAAAGCTTTATTCCATTGAATTGAGGGCTGAACGCTATTTTGACTTCGGCTTGGTCTTCGCCTTCGCCTTGGTATTTGCCTTAATGCGCGTCGCCAGTTTGCCACGCACCGGTTTTCTGACCGTCAACAAACCCGCCGCACTGGTACCGGCGGGCAACACGCCGGTGCGCGCGTACACGGCCAGCTTTTCGCGCGAATCCAGAATGTCGAGATTGCGCATCTGCAATTGACCAATGCGGTCTGACGGTGAGAAGGCTTCAGATTCGACCCGCTCCATCGAGAGGCGTTCCGGGTGGTAGGTCAGGTTCGGGCCATCCGTGTCGAGAATCGTATAGTCGTCGCCGCGGCGCAGCTCAACTGTGACCTGACCCGTAACCGCGCGGCCGACCCATTTTTGCAAGGTGTCGCGCAGCATCAGACTCTGCGGGTCGAACCAGCGACCCTCATACAACAGCCGCCCGAGTTTGCGGCCCAGGGTACGATAGTTATCGATCGTAGCTTCATTGTGAATGGCCGACACCAGCCGCTCATAAGCGATGAACAACAGCGCCATGCCGGGACCTTCATAAACACCTCGGCTCTTGGCTTCAATGATCCGGTTCTCGATCTGGTCAGAGATGCCCAAGCCGTGCCGTCCACCAATTCTATTGGCCTCGAGTACCAGTTCAACCGGGCTGTCGAAACTCTGGCCGTTTACACTGACCGGCAGGCCTTCTTCGAAGCGGATCGTGACCTCTTCGGTTTTGATCACGACCTTAGGGTCCCAGTGCTTGACCGACATGATGGGCTGCACCAGACGCAAGCCCTGGTTCAGGAATTCGAGCGCCTTGGCTTCATGGGTGGCACCCCAAATATTCGAATCGGTCGAGTAGGCTTTTTCGACGCTCATCTTGTAGGGAAACTGATGTCGAATCAGCCATTCACTCATTTCCTTGCGACCACCCAGCTCACTTACAAAGTCGCGATCCAGCCAAGGTTTGTAGACCTTGAGCGCGGGGTTGGCCATCAGGCCATAACGGTAAAAACGTTCGATGTCATTACCTTTGTAAGTCGATCCGTCGCCCCAGATGTGGACATCATCTTCCTGCATTGCTTTGACCAGCACAGTGCCGGTGACCGCCCGGCCGAGCGGCGTACTGTTGAAGTAGGTGCGCCCGGCTGTGCTGATGTGAAACGCACCGCACTGCAAGGCCACCAGGCCTTCCTGGACCAGCGCTTCGCGGCAATCGATCAATCGGGCGCGTTCGGCACCGTATTGCATCGCCCGACGGCTGATGTCGTCGTAGTCGCTCTCGTCGGGCTGTGCCAGGTTGGCCGTGTAGGCATAGGGCTTGGCACCCTTGTGACGCATCCAGGCCAGCGCCGCCGAGGTGTCAAGCCCGCCGGAAAAGGCGATGCCGACGCGTTGGCCGATCGGCAGGGAAAGGAGGATTTTGCTCATGTCAGGGTCGCAGAGAATGCCGGACTGTGAAAGTTAAGGATCTGGGCCGGCATCATATCAAGCGAGCGCAATCACCTTCTGTGAAACCAAAGTCTCGACCTGCTGCTCGGTGTAACCCAGCCAGTCAATCAGCACGTCGCGCGTATGCTGTCCAATCCGGTACGGTACCGGACCGGCTGGCACAAGCGCCTTGCCGTCAAGCTGAAACGGCGTCGCGGTCACCCGCGCGGATCCACTGACCGGATGCGGCACCGTCGGAAACGCGCCGCGAAACGCCAGATGCGGATGCTCAATCACCTCTTCGGGCATTAACATCGGCACGCCCGGTACCCGCGCGGCAGCCAAAGTCTCAACCGCCTTCTCAACCGACTCGAACTGGCCCAGCCAATCGCCGAGTATTGCCAACAAAGCCGGCCAATGATCCCGTCTGGCGAGGGCAGTGGAAAAGCGCGCATCGTCAACCAGTTCGGGGCGGCCGATCAACCGGGCGATTCGCGGCCACATGCCGGCTGCGCCGCCAACCTGCATGGCCACATGGCGATCGCCGACCGGCTGCACGACCATACCGACGCGCGGCCGCCGAACCACCTCGCCACCATTGAGCAGCGTCGGGAAGTTAACGTCATCCGCCGCGATCAGACATTCGAGCATCGACACATCAAGGGTAGCGCCGCGACCGTTACGAACCCGACGCAGCAGCGCGGCGCAGATGGCACCGAAGGCATGCGCGCCGGCCAGCACATCAGCGGCCTGCAAGTTGGAGGCGCGCGGCGGGGTGCTGCCACCTCGTTCAAGCTCCATCATGCCCGAGAATGCGTTGATCAAATGCGCATAGGCTTGCATTGAGCGCAGCGGGCCAGTTTGTCCGAAGCCCGAGATCGAACAATAGATAAGCGACGGCTTGAGAAGGCGCAAGGTCGCCGAGTCAAAGCCGTATTTTTCCATGACGCCCGGCGAAAAGTTCTCGATCACGACGTCAGCTTTGTCAACCATCTCGAGAATAAGCGTGCGCGCCTGGCGGTTCGAGAAATCCAGCGCGATACTTTTCTTGCCGACGTTCATGCGCGCGAAGTAGGCGCTTTGGTCACTGCGTTCAGGATTGAGCTGCAGCCCGGCGTAGCGTACTTCATCGCCCTCGCCTGGCCGTTCAATCTTGATCACGGCCGCGCCCAGATCAGCGAGCAGCCGAGTGCAATAGGGGCCCGACAAAACCCGCGTGAAATCGAGCACCGAGTAGCCGGCCAGCGGCGCGTCGTCGGTATTCATGGCAACAACAAATTCATTGCATTCATTTTTATCGAATTACTCCTTGCCAATCTGCTGGACCACTTTCGCCATCTTGGCGGCGTCCTTGTCAACGAAGCTCGCGAACTCTGGCGCATCCAGATAAGCCAGCGGCGTTGACATTGTTTCGAGGGCTTGCTTGAACTGCGGGTCATTGACGGCAACCCGAATCGCATCTCTTAACAACTTCTTGATAGGCTCGGGCACTGCCGCAGGTACAAACACTCCGGACCAGATATAGAACTCGGCATCCAGCCCCAGTTCCTTCAGGGTAGGAACTTCCGGCAATGAGGCCAAACGACGATCGCCCCAGGACGCCAGCACCCGAAACTTGCCCGCCTTGACCTGCGGCAAAACTGCCGAAGGACCCGAGGCAATGAGCTGCACATGCCCACCCAACAAGGCGGTGACTGCTGGACCCGCACCCTGAAACGGCACATGCTGGAATTTCACATCGGCGGCGTTGGCGAGCATTTCAATAGCCACATGCAAGGTGCCATAAACACCGGAAGATCCGTAATTGATGACGCCGGGTCGGCGCCTGGCATCGTCCAGCAAATCTTTCAAGGACTTCCAGGGACTATCGGCTGCAACACACAACACCGTTGGATCGGCAGTAATCAACGCCAAGGGTGCCAGTTCGGCCAGCTCGAACTGCGGCTTGCGAGCATTCAGTTTATCGGCCGACGGAATGACGGTAATTGACGAAAGCGCCATCAGCAGAGTGTAGCCATCCGGCTTGGCGCGCGCCACTGCCGCCATACCGACGCCGCCACCCGCCCCAGCCCGATTCTCAATGACCAGGCGGCCCTTTAAAGCCCGCTCAAGCGCGATGGCCAACGGCCGACCTGTCAGATCAGCAACCCCACCCGGCGGAAAAGGCACGATCATTTTGATCGGTTGATTGGGATAGGGGTCCTCGGCCGAGACGCGGCTCGTCCAGGGCATAAGGGCCAGCGCCAAAGCGCCGCGCACGCCGTTGTGCAGTACTACTTGCAGCGCATTACGTCGGTGGTTTTTCAAGCAAGCACCTTCCTTTACTAATGAATACTTGGTTCGAGTGCAGGTTACCAGCTCGCCACCCGGAGTAATGCTTGAGGGCGGCTATCCGAGCGCAACACGAGCGTTTCTGAACATTCTGATCCACGGCGAATCCTCGCCGAGCAGCGCGCTGCGCCAACTCATTTGAACACTGCGAAACACCCGCTCCGGATGAGGCATCAGAATGGTGGCGCGGCCGTCGCTGCTGGTAAAGCCGGTCAAGCCGTCAACGGTACCGTTTGGGTTGGCCGGATACAAGCTGGCGACCTCACCCAGATTATTTACAAAGCGCAGGCTCGCCTTCACCGCAGCCTTTTGTGCGTTGCTGGCGAAGACCGCCCGACCTTCGCCATGTGCCACCGCAATCGGCATGCGACTGCCAGTCATGCCGTCGAAAAAGATCGACGGCGAAGCCAGAACTTCGGTCATCACAAAGCGCGCCTCATATTTCGATCGGTTGGCCAAAAAAAGCGGCCAGTTTTCGGCACCCGGAATAATCGATTTGAGTTGCGACATCATCTGGCAGCCGTTGCACACGCCGAGGCTTAACGTGTCGGTGCGCGCAAAAAACTCGGCGAACTGGTTGGCCAGTTGGCCGTTGAAGAGGATCGATTTGGCCCAGCCGGTTCCCGCACCCAGTACGTCACCATAAGAGAAACCACCGCACACCGCCAGCGCCTTGAACTCGGCGAGTTGGTGGCGGCCCGCAACCAGATCGGTCATGTGGACGTCGAAGGCATCGAAGCCGGCACGCGTAAAGGCGGCGGCCATTTCGATCTGGCCATTAACGCCTTGTTCGCGCAGAATCGCCACGCGGGGTCGCGCCGCACCTGCAATGAAGGGTGCGGCAATATCCACGCCTGGATCGAAGGTAGTGGCGACCGACAGGCCTGGATCGTCTTCGCTAATCGCCGCAAATTCCTCATCGACCGCCGCCGGATCGTCACGCAGACGCGCGAGCTCATGGCTGGTCCGCGCCCAGGCTCGCTGCAAATCAATCATTGACTTGCTGTAAACGACCTTGCCATCGCGATAGATTTCGATCTGCGGTTTGACCTGTGGCTTGCCGATGACATGTGAGTATCGGCTCAAGCCATGCTCGCGCAGTAGCCGCATCACAACATCGCGATCAAGCGCCTTGACTTGCAGAACGACACCCAGCTCTTCGTTGAACAGCGCTCTGATCGTCAAGTCATTGCGCTGCACGGCCACTTGCTCGGGCCGTATCTTGAAGTCACCCCAATCCGAAGCATGCGGATCAATCGTCAGCAGATCAATGTTCAAGCTCAAACCACAATGACCGGCAAACGCCATTTCACTGGCGGTGACAAACACGCCGCCATCGGAGCGATCGTGATAGGCGAGCAATCTTCCCGATTGATGCAGCACGGACATTGCGCGAGCGAAGGCGACTAACAGGCCTGGATCGTCCAGATCCGGCGTTTTGCCGCCGGCGTGTCCATAAACTTGAGTCAGAGCCGAGCCACCGAGACGCTGTTTCCCCGCGCCCAGGTCAACCAAAATCAACACACTGTCAAGGTCGGTGCGCAATTGCGGCGTCAGGACGGTGCGGACATCATGGACATCGCCAAACGCCGTGACAATCAACGAAACCGGACTCGATACATCCTTCTGTTGCCCGTCTTGCAGCCAGCGGCTGCGCATCGATAAGGAATCCTTGCCGACTGGCACACTCAAGCCGACCGCCTGACAGAATTCCGAGGCTGCAGTGACCGCCTCGTACAGTGCACCATCTTCGCTGGCCTCGCCGCAGGCGGCCATCCAGTTGGCGGATAACTTGACGCGCTCCAAGCTCGCTACGGGTGCCGCGAGCAAGTTGGTGATCGATTCAGCGATCGCCATTCTCGATGCAGCGGCGGCGTTAAGCGCGGCCAGCGGTGTTCGCTCACCGATCGCCAAGGCTTGCCCCGTATAGCCTTCGAAGTCCATCAAGCCAACCGCTACATCACTAACCGGCACTTGCCAGGGGCCGACCAGTTGATCACGCGAGCACAGGCCACCGACCGTACGATCGCCAATGGTGATCAGGAACGATTTGCTGGCGACCGCCGGCAGGCTCAGAACGCGCAGACTGGCTTCGTCCAGCGACAGGCCGGTGACATCGAATTCTGGCAGTGCTTGCTCAGATGTTG
>JANORY010001036.1:0-1084 GCA_031415535.1 Burkholderiales bacterium
CAGATCCGTTCGCCACTGCACCCAGCGGGTTCCAGACAGCACCGTTGTCGATCGAGTAGAACCAGGTGCCGGCCGATGTGTCCGCCGCCGTCACGGCAATGCCGAGCAGCGCGCCACCGTCAGGGTCAGTCACGTTGTCGAGCTGGCCCGCCGGGCTTGCGAAATCGACTAGCGCCGACACCAAGCTGCCGACTGATCCCGACGGCGCGCCGACATCTTCGTCGATCGCTGAAAGCATTGTGATTGCACTCGCATCTAACGCTGGCGCGGTGTTCACGGGGACGATATAACTAATGACAAGGCGCGGCGGCGTGGCCCCTTCGCTGCTGTCATAGGTCGCCGTACGATTGCCGCCACCATCGGGGCTGGCGACCATCAGCCCATTGTTGATCTTGCTGCCGTTGACCCAGGCTTGCACCAGCGCGGTGATACCCCAAGAATGCTGACCGGTTGAGTTGGTGTTCAGGTTAGCCACCGCAGTACCGTTAAAGTCGCCTCCGGCGCTGGTCCAGTTTATGCCCGGCGTCCGCTCGTTCCAGTTCGAGGCATCGGCCGTCCCGGTGCCACCGCCTTCCAGCCACGCATTCAACATCTCGTATACGGATATGTTCAACAAGCCACCGATTTGTGTGGCTTGCATCTGTAGCGTCGCGCTGGTGATGATCGCATTGCTCGGCAAAGCACTCAGGTCGAACAGGATCAGCGCACGCTGCAGGTCCGTCGATTCTCGATCAATGATCAGGCTGGTAGATGCTCCGTAGTTCAGCCCGGTATTGTTGAGCTTTATATAGTTGTCCTGCCCCGCCACCACTTGGGCACTGTTGTTGGCGAGAAGGTTGGCGGAGAATTCCGAAGTGGCGCCATAGTTGCCTCCGCCCAGGTCGACCGTTGCCGTCGCAGTGACGGCGTGGCCGCTGACCACGGTGACACCCGTCAGCGTAATCGAGAAGTTGGCATTGCCGGCTGCGTCGGTGGTTACTGTGGTCGAACCGAGATAAGTCTGTGCTTCGCCATAACCGCTGGCATCGCCGGTTGCACTGCTGTAAAACTCGATGCGAAATGTCGTCGCGCCAGTACTGTTCAG
>JANORY010001037.1:0-8659 GCA_031415535.1 Burkholderiales bacterium
CTGCAGCAGTGCACGAACCAGTTCAAGCTCCTTGGCCGGATCGTATTGGTGGCTGGCGAGCAGCATCTGAAAACCCGCTTTGGCCAGCGTCGCCTGAATGGCGTCGGTACTGCTCGCAAAGATGGCGTGATCGAGCGTCGGTATGACACAACCGACGGTTCGGGTGCGTCCTGATGCCAAGGCTCGGCCGGCCGCGTCCGGCGAATAACCAAGCTTTGCAACCGCTCGGCGCACGACCTCAAGCGTTTGTGCGCGCACGCGCTCAGGCCGTGACAGGGCGCGCGACACGGTTGCCGTCGATACACCGGCAATTTCAGCGACATCTTCAATTCGAACTTTGCTACGCATGCTTGCCTTCGCAGCCTCTTGGCATGTGAATTCTGTACGAGAAATCTTGACCAGAAGATTAACTCTCATGCAGAATCCATGCAACCGCTTACATTTTGCATTCACAATAACTTTAATCGAGACATGACCGCGCCTGCTGCCACTGGCTCTCGCCGCACTACCTTGGGCGTTTTGACGATCGCGCTGGTGTTGGTGCTCTGGTGGGTTCTAACCTCGTTGACCGGCATTGTTTCAGCCGCGCGCTTTCCGACGCCGATTGAGGTTTGGCAGTCCCTGGTGCAGATCGTAACTGAGGGCTATGGCAATGGCCGCTTGCATCAGCATGTTCTGCACAGCCTGAAACTGGTGGCGATGGGCTTCTCGGTGGCGATCGGGCTGGGTGTCCCGCTGGGCCTGCTGATGGGTTACTCGCAACGGGCCGAAGCGCTCATCAATCCGGCGTTTCTGTTGCTGCGACCGATTCCGCCGTTGGCCTGGATTCCGCTGGCCATCGTCTGGCTCGGCCTGGGGGATGCAGCCAAAATCATGGTCATCGTCGTGGCGGCGTTTGTGCCGTCGCTGATCAACAGCTACACCGGTGTCCGAAATATCGAAACGCCGATCCTCGAGGCGGCGCGAATGCTCGATATTCGAGGTTGGAAACTGATCAGCGAAGTGTTGGTGCCCGGCGCGCTGCCGATGATCTTCACCGGCCTTCGCCTGTCTTTGCAAGCCAGTTGGACGACATTGGTAGCGGCCGAGTTGATCGGCGCGCTGTATGGGCTGGGTAGCATTTTGAACCAGGGCGCGCAGGATATTTATCCGGCGATGATTCTGGTCGCCATGGTCTGCGTTGCGATTTGCGGCGGCTTGACCACCGGCCTGTTGTCCAGACTCGAGCGCATTGCGATGCCGTGGCGGGTCGGCAGGGTGGCCGCGTGAGCACGACATTGAGCGCAGTCAGCCGATATTTTCGCGGCGAGTATGTGACCCTGACTTTGATCGGCACCGCAGCGTTTCTGGGTATCTGGTATGGCGCGGCAGCCTTGCAGTTTGCGCCGTCGCAGTTTTTCCCGATGCCTCATCAAGTGCTCGGAAAAATGATCACACTGATGCGTGAGCCGTTCGCAGGCTACACCTTGCAAGAGCATATGATTTCAAGCCTGTGGCGTTTTGGCTCGGGTTTTGGCCTGGCCGCCCTGATCGGTGTGCCTTTGGGTCTATTGATGGGCTGGTTCCGCTGGCTGGATGACATCGTGTCGCCGCTGTTTGACAGTCTGCGTTTTGTTGCGCCGGTGGCCTGGGTACCCTTCGCAGCCTTATGGTTCGGAACCGGCGTCGGCGGCCCGATCCTGATTATTTTTGCAGGCGCGTTTCCACCTTGCTTGATCAATGCTTATCGCGGCGCGCGCGGTGTCGACGTCCGGTTTCTGGAGGCCGCCAGTACGCTGGGCGTTGGCCATTTCAAAACGATTACCGAGGTTCTGTTTCCGGCCGCCGTTCCCTCGATCATCGCAGGCTTGCGAATTGGTGCCGGTCTGGGGTGGATGTCGTTGGTAGGGGCTGAACTGATCGTCGCCTCGAGTGGCATGGGTTATTTGATTGTCAAGGGGCAAAGCGCCATTGCCACCGATATTGTCATGGCGGGCATGATCGCCATTGGCCTGGTCGGGGTCGTCATTGATCTCGCCTTGCGCCGTATCGAAACGGCTTTACTCAAATACCGGGCGAGTTAGGACACAAGTGCATGAGCAACATTGAATTTCGCCAGGTCGGCAAAACCTTCGAGCGCGACAGCAAGTCAGTGTCGATCATCGAGGGATTCGACTTTACGGTGCAGGACCAGGAGTTCGTGGCGATCGTAGGTCCCTCGGGTTGCGGCAAGACGACCTGCATGCGGATGGCGGCCGGACTCGAGTTTCCGACCACCGGTTCGCTGTCGGTATCGGGTAGGGCAGTGACCCGGCCTGGCCCGGAGCGGGCCGTGGTGTTTCAGCAGTTTGCCTTGTTTCCGTGGAAATCGGTTTACGACAATATCGACTTTGGCTTGCGCGCCAAGGAACTGCCAAAGGAACAGCGCCACGAAATCATTACCCACTACATTGCGCTCATGAATCTCAAGGGTTATGAGTCGGCGTTTCCGCATCAGCTCTCCGGCGGCATGCAGCAACGGGTCGCCATTGCGCGCGCCTATGCGCTCGACCCGGAGGTGTTATTGATGGACGAACCGTTCGGTGCGCTCGATGCGCAAACCCGCGTCGTGATGCAGGAGGAACTGGTCAAACTGGCGCGCAAGAATCCGCGGACGGTTTTGTTCATCACACACGCGGTTGAAGAGGCGGTGTATCTGGCGGATCGGGTGGTCATCATGACCAGCCGACCGGGTCGAATCAAGGAGGTGCTTGATGTCAAGCCGGTGCGCGAAAGTGAGGCTTGGGATCAGCACCCGCGGATTGAAGATGTGATGGATCTCGAATCATTCGTGCGGCTGCGTACCCGGATCTGGAAATCGCTGCGCGAGGAACACGCCGGAGTCGAGCACTGAGTACTGGAATTCGAGTATGGAAAATTGAATACTAAGCATTAAATATTGAGCATTGAACCCTGAGTCTGATGGTCCGAACAATTTCTATTGGAGAACTGCATGTTGAAAAAATCACTGTTGTCCCTGGTTGTAGCACTTGGCTTTGTTGGCGTCGCATCTGCCCAGCCCCTGACCCCCATCAAGATCAGTTATCAACCCGCCTTGTACTGGGCCATGCCGTTTCATGTGGCGACCGAGAAAGGCTGGTGGAAGGAAGTCGGCCTCGCGCCTGAATTCAGCACCTTCCCGGCGGGTGTGCCGCAGATCGCCTCGGCAGCCGCCAAATCCTGGGATGTCGGCGGCACCGGGTCGGTGCCGGCGGGGCTCGGTCATGTCCGCTTTGGCATCAAGACCATCGGCATTACCAATGACGAATCGGCCGGCAATGCCCTGGTCGCCAGTGGCAAGAAGGCGCAGGAATTTGCCAAAGACCCGGTGGCAGCGCTGCGCGGTCAGACCATCACCTTGACGCAAAATTCGACCGCCGATTTTGCGGTTCAATCTTGTTTGAAAAAGTACGGCTTGAAGAAGTCCGATGTCGTCATGAAGAACATGGGGCAAGCGGAGATCATCTCTGCACTGTCTTCGAACAACACCGATCTGACCGGCTTGTGGGCACCCAATATTTACACGGTTGAAGAAAAGGCCGGTGCCAAAGTCTTGTGCAGCGGCAAGGAGGGTGGCGCGACCGTTCCGGGTGCACTGATTGCGCGCGGTGACTATGCGAAAGAAAATCCGCAAAACGTCGCCAAGTTTCTGGCGGTTTATTTGCGCGCCTGGAGTTGGATGAATGCCAATAAAGCCGAGTCGATTTCGATGATGAAAGATTTTTATGCCAAGGGTGGGGTCAGTATTAGTGATGCGTCGATGAAGAAAGAATTCGACACCCGACCGACCTTCGACTTGAAGCAGCAACTTCAAATGATGGATCGCAAAGCTGGCAACTCGCAGGTCGACGCCTGGTTCGCACAAATTGCGGTTTTCATGCGTGAGACCGGTGCCTTGCCGAGTGTGCCGAGTGTGCAGGATTTTGTGACCGGCGAGTATATGGCGCTGGTACAGGCAGACCCGAAGTTGCGCGCATTCGCCAACAACAGCAAGTAAGTCGACTCATGAGCATTCGTTATTTGAAAAAGGCCGACAAGACGCCGGAAACTGAAACCGCCAGCGCGCAAAAAGTGGTGACTGAAATGCTGGCTGCCATTGAGCGCGACGGCGAGGCGGCCGTGCGTCGCTACGCCAAGGCGCTCGATCAATGGGACGGTGAGTTCATGGTGACGCGTGCGCAGTTGGACGCCAATGCGGCCGCGGTGCCGGCGGCTGTCAAGACTGATATTGACTTTGCAATTCGGCAGGTTTCTGCTTTCGCGAATGCGCAACGACAATCGCTCAACGAGTTCCAGACCGAGTTGCATCCGGGTGTCACGGCCGGGCAAAAAGTGCTGCCGGTCAACGTTGCCGGTTGTTACGCCCCAGCCGGCCGTTATGCACATATCGCGTCGGCGTACATGGGGGTCGCCACCGCCAAAGCTGCCGGTGTCAAGACGATCATCGCCTGCTCGGGTCCGTTTCGCGGCGGGCCTATGCATCCTTACCTGATGTATGCGTTCGATCAGTCGGGTGCTGATGTCATCATGACCCTCGGTGGTGTGCAGGCGATTGCGTCGATGGCCTTCGGAATATTCACCGGCAAGCCGGCTGACGTGATAGTCGGCCCCGGCAACAAGTTTGTGGCCGAGGCCAAGCGCAGTCTGTTTGGCAAGGTCGGCATTGATGTCTTCGCCGGGCCCTCCGAGGTCGCGGTGATTGCCGACGAAACGGCCGATCCGGCCATCGTCGCTAGCGATCTGGTCGGTCAGGCGGAGCATGGCCACGAGTCGCCGGCGTGGTTAATCACGACCAGCGAATCAATCGCTCGCGAGGTCATGGCCCGTATTCCGGCCCTGATTTCTGCGCTGCCGCCGACCGCTCGTGAAGCCGCCGGTTGCGCCTGGCGCGACTACGGCGAAGTGATGGTCTGCGACAGCCGCGAGGAAGTGGTCAGCCTGTCCGACCGTTTGGCGCCTGAGCACCTCGAGGTACACGCCGCTGATCTCGACTGGTGGCTCACACACCTGACTTGTTATGGTTCATTATTTCTCGGTGAGGAAACCACCGTAGCGTACGGCGACAAGGCGAGTGGACCGAACCATGTACTGCCCACCAAGGGGGCTGGGCGCTATTCGGGCGGCCTGTCCGTGCACAAGTTCATGAAGACCTTGACCTGGCAGCGGATGACGCGCGAGGCAGCGCGGGACATCGGTCTGGCGACCGCACGTATTTCGCGATTGGAGGGCATGGAAGCACATGCGCGAACCGCCGATGACCGCCTGGCCAAGTACTTCCCGGATCAGCGGTTCGACCTGGGCACACCGGTCACCGTGTGAGTAGCCGTGACTAGCGACGCGATGTTCCGACTTGACGGCCGAACAGCACTGGTCACCGGTGGCAGTTCCGGCATTGGCGAGGCGATGGCGAGCGCACTCGGTTCGGCAGGGGCCAAACTTGTGCTGATGGCGCGCCGGCCCGAGGCGCTTGAGCGGGCTGCCTCAGAAATGCGCAAAAATGGCATTTTTGTGCAAACGCTTGCATTTGATCTGGCCAGTATTTCTGCCGTGCAAGCTGGCGCGCAGGCGGCGCAGGCGCTGACAACGATCGACATCCTGGTCAATGCGGCGGGTGTCAATCTGCGCGAATCGTTTGAAGCCGTCAGCGCCGAAAGCTGGCAGACGCAAATCAACCTGCATCTGAGTGCGCCGTTTTTTATGACTCAGGCGTTGGCACCGGCCATGGCTGAGCGCGGTTGGGGTCGAATCATCAATATCGCGAGTCTTCAGAGTTATCGCGCATTTGGAAACAGCGCGCCGTATGGCGCTGGCAAGGGTGGGGTGGTTCAGCTTACCCGGGCGATCGCTCAGGCCTGGTCGCCGAAGGGCATCAACTGCAACGCCATCGGCCCAGGGTTCTTCCCGACCGCATTAACTGCGCCGGTTTTTGCCGATCCGCAGGCATCGCAACGTAACGCTGATCAAACTTGTATCGGCCGCAATGGCAAGCTGGGCGACCTGCACGGTGTCACGGTATTTTTGGCCAGCGAAGCCTCTGCTTACATTACTGGTCAGACACTGATGGTTGACGGCGGCTACACCGCAAAATAGCCGCAACCATCTGCCGGACTCAGCTCGGCCCAACACCTATGACAATGGACTTCCGATGAAAGCACTGGTTTACACCCAAGCGAATGAAGTTCAGATTCAGGACCGCCCAAGACCTGCGCTGGATAACGGCGAAGTGGTTCTGAAGATCGATGCGGTCGGTATCTGTGGTTCTGATATGCATGCTTACCACGGTCATGATCCGCGTCGCCTGCCCGGCCTGGTGCTGGGTCACGAGTTCTGCGGCACCGTGCTGGAGAGTGCATCGCCGATGTATGCGCAAGGCACCCGCGTTACCGGCAATCCCCTGATTACTTGTGGCACTTGCGATTACTGTGTGCAGGGGCGCAACAATCTGTGCTCGAAGAAAACCATGGTCGGCATGACTCGCCCCGGTGCCTTTGCCGAAATGATGTCGATTCCGGCGGCCTCACTCATCGATATACCGCAAGACATGCCGGCGATCCATGCGGCTGCAACCGAACCTGCAGCAACCGCGCTGCATGCGATCAACTTGTCAATGCGTGTGTTGACGCGGCCTGTGCCGGAATGCCGCACGCTGGTCCTTGGTGGCGGTGCAATCGGCATGTTGTCTGCCTTGTTGTTGAAGACCTATGGTTGCAGCGATCTCACGGTAGCCGAGCCGAACCCTTTGCGGCGCGCACAATTGGAACAACACGCACAGGTCAGAACCGATGATCCCAAGGCGGGTGAGCCGCCCGCCGATCACTTCGATTTTGTAATCGATGCGGTCGGCGCGAAACAGACCCGCAACACGGCGCTCGCAGCGGTTAGAGCTGGCGGTGTGGTCATGCATGTCGGTCTTCAGGATTGGGCCAGCGAAATCGATATGCGTCGCCTGACCCTGGCCGAGATCACCTTGCTTGGAACCTACACCTACACGACCGCCGATTTGCGCGCGACCGTTCAGGCAATTTATCGCGGCGCATTCGGTGACCTGAGTTGGATTGAAACCCGTCCGCTGGGCGAGGGCGCGCGAGCGTTTGAAGACCTGCATCAAGGCAAGGTGGCGTCGGCGAAGCTGATGTTGTGCCCGTGATCTAGGATCTGAATCAATTTAGGTTGCAAATTGTCCATGACATGGTAAATTTGCATGGATGATTGAAAGAAAAACGCTAAAAGAGGTCAAGGAAGCGCTGTTGCGGCAGGCAGCGGTTGCCTTGATCGGACCTCGTCAAGTGGGTAAAACCACACTGGCGCGGCAATTGGCGCTCGAACAGAAATCGATTTACCTGGATCTCGAAACTGTCGAGGATCAACAAAAACTGTCGAATCCGATCGGGTTTTTATCTGCCTATGATGATCGGTTGGTGATTCTGGATGAAATTCACCGCGTACCTGAGTTGTTCTTGAGCTTGCGCGGAATCATTGATGAAGGGCGTCGAAAAGGCAAACGCCACGGCAGATTTCTGCTGCTCGGTTCGGCTTCAGTGGATCTGTTGCGCCAAAGCGGCGAAAGCCTCGCCGGCCGAATTAGCTACATCGATATGACGCCGCTGCAGATTTCCGAAATACCGCCTGGTCAAGTCGAATCCTTGTGGATACGCGGTGGATTTCCGGATAGCTTTTTGAGTCTGACCGAACAAACCAGCCTGGACTGGCGGCGCGATCTGATTCGTACTTATCTTGAGCGAGATATTCCAATGTTTGGTTCGCGCGTGCCGGCGGAAACATTGCGCCGGTTCTGGACGATGCTTGCTCACAATCAGTCGACTTTGCTGAACGCCTCGAAGCTTGGCGCGGCACTCGAAGTCAGCAGCCAGTCGGTAACGCGTTATATCGACCTGCTGGTAGATCTTTTATTGGTGCGTCGGTTGCAACCGTATTTTGCAAACGTCGGCAAGCGATTGGTGAAATCGCCGAAGGTCTACCTTCGTGACAGTGGTTTGTTGCATTCGTTTTTGAACGTGCGCGATCGTGAGGCCTTGTTGGGACACCCGGTCGTTGGTGCAAGCTGGGCAGGCTTTGCGATCGAGCAACTCATTAACGCCGCGCCTTCGGGAACGGTACCTGGCTTCTATAGGACTGCAGGGGGTGCCGAACTGGACTTGCTGCTGGAGTTGCCTGGTGGCGCGCGCTGGGCCATTGAGATCAAGCGAAGTCGAGTGGCGCGTCCGAGCCGAGGGTTTTATGAGGCCTGTGAGGATCTGCAGCCGGCCCGGCGATTCGTGGTGCACGGCACTGATGATCGATTTCCAATTAGTGCCCAAGTTGAAGCGATTGGATTAGTTGCGATGATCGGCTTATTGGCCGGTTTAGGCCATTGACATTGACTGACCATGATCGCGCGAGTATCCAGGCGCTGATGCTGATGCATCTGTAGTACGCTGCACCCCGATTCTAATTGCATGCAGAATTTCATAGGCTTTGTTATGAGCGTAATCACAAACGAATTCACAAACGAATTCAGAAACGAATTCACAAGCGCAGGATCAGTACGATGAATCGACGAAAGTTATTACGCAAGGCCGCGCTGACCGTGGCCGGTACTTCGGTTGCGCTGGCCGCCTGCGATTCAAGCAAACCGGCGACC
>JANORY010001038.1:0-3936 GCA_031415535.1 Burkholderiales bacterium
ATACTGGGCCTAGGACTTAGAGTGATTGACATGTCCGGATGATGCACTAAACTTGTTCAGCTTAGTGAACAGTCGTTCAGCCCGCTGAACGATTGCGATACGGGAATTGAACCTAAATTTTTCAGGAGACGCAAGTGGGCAGTTCAAAATTGGCGAATGCGGCTGACGCGGCTGCGCTGCTGAGTGACCCGGTGGGTCACTGGATCAACAACAAGCTGGTATTGCCGGCTGCCGACTCAACCTTGCGCTATGGTGAGGTCTTTAATCCAGCCACCGGCGTGGTCGCACGCCAGGTTGTTTTTGCGGATTGGGCAATCGTTGATGCAGCGGTTCAGGCGGCTGCCGATGCCCTGCCAGCATGGGCCGCTACGCCGGCCTTGCGGCGTGCGCGCGTCATGTTTAAGTTCAAGGAATTGATCGAACGTCACGCCGATGAATTGGCGCAAGCGATTACCCTTGAACATGGCAAGGTGTTTAGCGACGCTCATGGCGAAGTGACGCGTGGCATGGAAGTGGTCGAGTTTGCCTGCGGCATTCCGCAACTGTTGAAGGGTGAATATTCCGAACAGGTCGGCACCGGCATCGATATGTTCACCACGCGCCAGCCGATGGGTGTGTGTGTTGGCATTACACCGTTCAATTTCCCGGCCATGGTGCCGCTTTGGATGTACCCGGTGGCGATTGCCTGTGGTAATACCTTCGTTCTCAAGCCTTCGGAGCGGGACCCTTCTGCCGCCCTGATCATGGCTCGCTTGTTGCGCGAAGCCGGTCTGCCGGACGGCGTGTTCAACGTGGTGCAGGGTGACAAGTTGGCGGTGGATCGGCTGTTGACCCATCCGCTGGTGGATGCCGTCAGTTTTGTCGGCTCGACGCCGATCGCGCGCTACATCCATGAAACGGCTGGCCGCAGTGGTAAGCGGGTACAAGCGCTGGGCGGCGCCAAGAATCATATGGTGGTGATGCCGGACGCGGATCTCGAGCAAGCCGTGGATGCGCTGATCGGTGCGGCCTATGGTTCAGCGGGCGAGCGCTGTATGGCGGTATCGGTTGCGGTTGCGATCGGCCCGATTGCCGACGCCTTGGTGGCGAAATTGAGAGAGCGGGTGCCGAAGATCAAAATGGCCGACGGGATGGACAAGACCGCCGAGATGGGGCCGCTGGTGAATCGTGCGGCTTTTGATCGGGTACGCGCCTATGTGGCCAGCGGTGTCGAGGAAGGGGCGCAGTTGGTGGTGGATGGTCGAGAGCAGAAAGTTGCTGGCCGGGAACAGGGTTTTTTCCTGGGTGGATGTTTGTTTGATCACGTCCGGCCTGGTATGAAAATCTACAACGAGGAAATTTTCGGGCCGGTGTTATCGGTAGTGCGGGTCAGTGATTTTGAAGAGGCGCTCAAGTTGGTCAACGAGCATGAGTTTGGCAACGGCGCAGCGATCTTTACACGCGACGGCGACGCCGCCCGTGAGTTTGTTAACCGGGTGCAAATCGGCATGGTCGGGGTTAATGTGCCGATTCCGGTGCCGATGGCCTTTCACTCCTTTGGTGGCTGGAAATCATCGATGTTTGGCGATCATCATATTCACGGTCCCGAAGGTGTGCGCTTTTACACGCGCTACAAGGCGGTCACTCAGCGCTGGCCGGCGGGCATTCGCGCGGGGGCGGAATTTGTCATGCCGACGATGAAGTAGGGGTCTGTCCCTGCGCATCGATTCTGAACCCTGACGGGCTCTCTCAAGGAAACGCCGGCGCGCTCTTAGACCCGGCCGAATGTCTAAAAATCAATTTATCAGAGGATCGAACCATGACACTGCAATTAAAGGAAATGCTCCTGCTCAGGAACAAGGGCTATATCGACGGTCAATGGGTTGCGGCCGACTCTGGCAAATTGTTTGCCGTGACCGACCCGTCCAGTGGCGAGACGGTGGTCGAGGTCGCCGATATGGGCGCGGCCGAGACCAAGCGGGCAATCGCTGCAGCGGCCCGTGCCCTGCCGGCCTGGAAGGCTAAGACCGCTAAAGAGCGCGCTGTCATTTTGCGCAAATGGAATGATCTGCTGATCGCACATGCCGATGACATTGCACTGCTGATGACCACCGAACAGGGCAAGCCCCTGGCCGAAGCACGCGGTGAGGTGATCTATGGCGCATCGTTTGTGGAGTGGTTTGCTGAGGAGGGCAAGCGCGCGTACGGCGATTGGATTCCGACGGTCGCAAACGATCGTCGCTTGCTGACGATCAAGCAGCCGATCGGTGTTTGTGCGGCGATTACACCGTGGAATTTTCCCTTGGCGATGATTACGCGCAAGGTGGCGCCTGGGCTCGCGGTCGGCTGCACGTTTGTGATCAAGCCGGCCGAGGCGACGCCGCTGACAGCATTGGCTGCCGTCGCGCTGGCTGAAATGGCGGGCGTGCCGCCGGGTGTGATCAATATCGTGATTGGCGACGGCGACAAGTCGCCTGAGATCGGTTTGGAGATGTGTACCAATCCGGTGGTTCGAAAGGTATCGTTCACCGGTTCGACCGAGGTTGGGCGGATTTTGTTGCGTCAGTCGGCAGACACGGTCAAGAAGTTATCTCTGGAGCTGGGCGGTAATGCGCCGTTCATTGTCTTTGATGATGCCGATATTGACGCGGCGGTTGAGGGTGCCATTGCCAGCAAGTTTCGTAATGCCGGCCAGACCTGCGTGTGCGCCAATCGGATTTACGTCCAGGCCGGTGTTTATGACGAATTCGCGCGCAAGTTCGCCGCCAAGGTAGGGCAAATGAAGGTTGGCGCGGGTGTTGAGGCTGGTGTTGTCATTGGGCCGCTGATCGAGCCGGCTGCAGTGCGCAAGGTTGAGCGTCATGTTGCCGATGCAGTGGCCCTGGGTGCCAAGGTGATGTTGGGCGGCAAACGTCATGAGCGCGGTGCGCTGTTTTTTCAGCCAACGGTGTTGACCGAGGTGACAACACAGATGCTGGTGGCACGCGAGGAGACCTTTGGTCCGGTGGCACCGTTGTTTCGGTTTGAGACCGAGGCGCAGGCGATCGCCATGGCGAACGATTCCGAGTTTGGCTTGGCGGCGTATTTCTATTCACGCGATATCGGTCGCATTTTCAGGGTCGCGGAAGCGCTGGAAAGTGGACTGATCGGCGTAAATGCCGGCGTTATTGCCAACGAGGCGACTCCTTTTGGCGGCGTTAAGCAATCCGGATTGGGTCGGGAAGGTTCGAAATATGGGATAGATGAGTACCTGGAGGTGAAGTATGTGTGCCTCGGTGGAATTCAGTAGCCGTGCAGGTGGTTGTGCGCTTAAGGAAACGCCGGGCCGCGGTTGCGGAGGATCATGAACGAACAGTTTGATTACATCATTGTGGGTGCTGGAACGGCAGGATGTTTGCTGGCCAATCGATTATCTGCGGACCGCAGCAAACGCGTCTTGCTGCTCGAGGCGGGCGGCGCGGACAACTACATCTGGATTCACATTCCGGTGGGTTATCTCTATTGCATTGGTAACCCGCGCACGGACTGGCTGCTCAACACGGAACCCGAGGCTGGCCTTAATGGTCGCTCAATTCGTTATCCGCGCGGCAAGGTGTTTGGTGGGTGTTCATCGATTAACGGCATGATCTACATGCGCGGCCAGCGTGGCGATTACGATGGCTGGTCGCAACTTGGGAATGCGGGCTGGTCGTGGGAGGAAGTTTTACCGTACTTTATTCAGCACGAGGATTATCACAAGCTCGATGCGGGTGGTAGTGACGCGTTGCATGGTCACGGTGGTGAGTGGCGCATTGAGAAGCCTCGAATTAGTTGGCAGATTCTGGATGCTTTTCGAGAGGCCGCTGAGGAACTCGGCATTCCGAAGTCCGATGACTTCAATCGGGGTGATAACTTTGGCTGTGGCTATTTTGAAGTTAACCAGAAGTCTGGTGTTCGCTGGAATGCGTCGAAGGCATT
>JANORY010001039.1:0-1255 GCA_031415535.1 Burkholderiales bacterium
CGAGGTCGGTCAGCGTGAAATTTTCGGTTTCGTCTTCAAAAAGAAGGCCGGTTCGAAAGCCGCTGGCCGACGGGTTGAGGGCCGCGTTTTTTTCCCACATGAGCGCGTATTTGTTCGAACCGGTGAACCGGAATGCGCCGATTCGAATCAGGATTGTGAGCTGTTCAGCTCCGATGGAAACGCGGCGCGTGAAATCTGTCAGGCTGCGAAACGGGCCAAAATCGGCGCGTTGCCGCACGATTTCGAGGGCTGTTTTCTGTTCAAAACCTTTCAGGTGAATGAAGCCGACGTGCGCCGTTTGCCCTGAAAGCGTAGTCAAATAGCCGCTTTCGTTGACCGACGGCGGCTCGATGGCGGCCCCGGCCATCCGCAATTCGTGGAAATAAAACTCCGTCGAATAGAAGCCGCCGAAGTTGTTGATGACCGCGACCATGAATTCGAGCGGAAAATGTGCCTTCAAAAACAGGCTTTGAAACGATTCGACGGCATACGAAGCCGAGTGCGCCTTGCAAAACGAGTAGCCCGCGAACGATTCAATCTGCCGCCAGACTTCGCGGGCGAGTTCGTCGGAATGGCCACGGACGGCGCAGTTGTCGAAATATTTCTGGCGCAGCCGGGCAAACGCTTCGCTCGACCGCTTTTTGCCGGTCATCATGCGGCGCAAAACGTCCGATTCATCGAGGTCGAGACCGGCAAAATGATGCACGATTTTCATCACGTCTTCCTGGTAAACCATCACGCCGAAGGTCTCGCCGAGCTGTTTTTCAAACACCGGATGGAGGTATTTGAAGCCGTTCGGGTTGTGAAATCGCTCGATGTAAGCCCGCATCATCCCCGACTGCGACACGCCGGGCCGAATAATCGAACTGGCCGCCACGAGGTGGACATAATCGGCGCATTTCAGCTTGCCGAGCAGGCCGCGCATGGCCGGGCTTTCGATGTAAAAACAGCCGATGCAATGCCCCGAACGCAATTGCGCCCGCACGTTTTCATCGGTTTTGAGCCGAGCGATGTCGTGAATATCAACCGACTGGCCTCGGTTTTTTTTGACCAGTTCGACGGCATCTTTTATGTGGCCGAGGCCGCGCTGGCTCAGTACATCGAACTTGTGAAAGCCCCAATCTTCCGCCGCGTACATGTCAAAATGGGTGACTGGAAAGCCTTTTGGCATCAATTGGAGGGCCGTCGCGCAGTTGAGCGGCTCCTCGGAAATGAGGATGCCGCCCGCGTGGATGCTCAGATAGTTGGGAAAATC
>JANORY010001040.1:0-2657 GCA_031415535.1 Burkholderiales bacterium
GCAGACCACTCGAGAGTTTGCAACCGGCCTGGAAGAGATCCTGGTGGTCGAGGAGAAGCGCCAGATCATTGAATATGCGCTGAAGGAAGAACTCTACAACTGGCGCGACGATGTCCGCCCGAAGATCTACGGCAAGTTCGATGAAAAAGATGGCCGGGGCGGCGAGTGGTCCATGCCGATGGGCCAATGGCTGTTGCCAGCACATGCCGAACTATCACCCGCCATGATTGCCAAGGCGATCGCCGCACGTCTGCTGACGCCGGGCAAATATGGCTCACGTTTTGAGTTGCCGGCGGACTTGCGCCGACGCATCGAGGAGCGTGTGTTCATCATTGAGGCGAAAGAAAAAGCGCTGCAGTTGCCGCACACGGTGATAAATCGCGCGCCAACTTTTTGTTCGGGATGTCCACACAATACTTCGACCCATGTGCCGGAAGGCTCGCGCGCGGTGGCCGGCATTGGCTGCCACTACATGGCAACCTGGATGCCTGAGCGCCGCACCGAGACCTTCACCCAGATGGGCGGCGAAGGTGTGCCGTGGATCGGGCAGGCACCGTTCACGACTGAAAAACATATCTTCGCCAACCTTGGTGATGGCACTTATTTTCATTCTGGATTGCTCGCCATCCGAGCGTCGATTGCGGCTGGCGTCAACATCACCTACAAAATTCTGTACAACGATGCGGTGGCGATGACCGGCGGCCAGCCGATTGACGGCATCTTGACGGTGCCACAAATTGTCCGGCAGCTCGACGCCGAGGGTGCGAAGAAAATTGTCATCGTGACCGATGAGCCTGAAAAGTATGATGCGATCAAGGCTGAGCCGGTGTTGCGCGACGTCGAGATTCATCACCGCGATCATCTTGACTGGTTGCAGAAACAGCTTCGTGAAGTCAGCGGTTGTTCGATCCTGATCTACGACCAGACCTGCGCCTCGGAGAAGCGTCGGCGCCGCAAGAAAATTGTCGATGGCAAACCTGGCTTTCCCGATCCGGCGCGTCGTGTCGTCATCAACGAAGCGGTGTGCGAAGGCTGTGGCGATTGCAGTGTGCAATCGTCTTGCGTATCGGTCGAACCGCTCGAGACCGAACTGGGTCGCAAGCGTCGTATCAATCAGAGTTCCTGTAACAAGGACTACTCTTGTATCAAAGGGTTTTGTCCGAGTTTTGTGACGGTCGAAGGCGGCACACTGCGCAAAGGCAAGGCCAGTCCGTCTGCGCCGTTAACAAAGGCCGCTGCCGAATCGCCTGCCGCCTGGCCAGAACTGGTCGAGCCGCGCCGATTATCGATTCGCGATTCCGGCAATCGCAGTTACGGCATCCTGGTCACCGGCATTGGTGGCACCGGCGTGGTGACGATCGGCCAGTTATTGGGTATGGCCGCACATCTTGAAGGCAAGGGCATCTCGGTACTCGACATGGCGGGGCTGGCGCAAAAGGGCGGGGCGGTGTACTCGCATGTTCAGATTGCCGAGCAGCAAGCCGATCTGTTCTCGACGCGTATCGCCACCGGTGAGGCCGATCTTTTGATCGGTAGCGACCTGGTAGTCAGTGCCAGCAATGAGGCGCTGGCCAAGCTGCGCCGCACGGTCACGCGTGCGGTGATTAATTCAGATGTACTGCCCACTTCGGACTTTCTGCGCGATCCGGATTTGCAGGTGCCGGCCAACGAGCTTCGGCAGAATATTCTTGAAGCGGCCGGTGCTCAGGACATCGATTTTTTCGGTGCCACGGCAATCGCTGAGGCGTTGACGGGCGACGCGCTCTTTACCAATCCGCTGTTGCTGGGCTATGCCTGGCAAAAGGGCTGGATTCCTTTATCGTGCGCGGCTATGGAGCGCGCCATTGAGTTGAATGGCGTATCGGTCAAGGCAAATTTGGCGGCGTTTCTTTGGGGTCGGCGTTGTGCGCAAGATCTGCCAGCGGTTCGACAGGCCGCCGGCGTCGACGCAGAAAGTGCCGCCACTGGCCAGACCCAGGTTATCGAGTTCAAGCGACCGGTCGGTGTGGTACGTAGTCAAGCCGATCTGGAGGCGATGATCAGCAAGCGGGTGCAGTGGCTGACTGATTATCAGAACGCCGACTATGCACTTCGTTTTAGCAAACTGGTCGATCGGGTACGTCAGGTGGAGCAGGCCCTGTTCACTGCGGCATCGAAGCCGGTAAACGCGTGGCGGCTCAGCGAGGCCGTTGCACGCTATTTCTATAAGCTCATGGCTTACAAGGATGAATACGAGGTCGCCCGCCTGCATGCCGATCCAGCCTTTGCCGCCAAGATTGCGGCGTAGTTCGAGGGTGACTACCAGTTGAAGTTTCATCTGGCACCGCCGCTACTTTCGCGCATCGATCCGAAGACCGGTAAACCGCGAAAAATCCAGTTCGGCCCTTGGCTGATGACCGGGTTCAGGCTGTTGTCAAAATTTCGCTGGCTCAGGGGCACAGCTCTGGATCCGTTCGGCTATACCCATGAGCGCGGCAACGAACGCCAATTGGTGATTCAATACGAAGCTGTAATCGATGAACTGCTCGGCAGGCTTACTTCTGAAAACCACCAGTTGGCACTGGAGATTGCGCGCTTTCCCGAGGCGATCAGGGGCTACGGGCATGTCAAGGACCGCCATTTGAAACAAGCCCAGGCGGCGCTGGCGCGAAACCTGG
>JANORY010001041.1:0-5287 GCA_031415535.1 Burkholderiales bacterium
GCGTCATCGCGATATCGGCCAGTGGCACTGGTGTGCCCGGCCGTTCTCCGTAGTCGTACTGCGAATCGCGAAGTGCAGTCAAACGTTGCCGCATCACCTGGTCGGCGTAATCAACCAGATAGGCCTGCAGCTCGGTACAGGGTTCCTGTGAGTCAAAACTCTTGATACTGACCGTTATCTTTTCAGCACCCTGTTGCACCACGTCGTTGGCTGGCACCGCGCCGTTGCCGTTACTACCGCGGTTGCCGCCGTTATTGCCGCTGTCGGTACTGCTGCCGCCACCGCAGCCGCTTAAAAGTACCAACCCGCTCACTACGGACGTAACCAGCAATTGTTTCGAGAACATGACTTAGTCCCTCAAAAGAGCTCATCAGTCTCGGTATTATATGGGATTATTTCCCAGTTATACCAAATTTTTATAGAAATGTGATAAATTCCCAGTTATGTCAAGAACTGAAGACGCGTCTGCCGCGATTAGCGCCGGCGAATCGGCGCTAACCGAACTGCTGGCCCCCCTGTGCGAGTTGGCGGTGCGAGAAGGGGTCAAGCTGCAGGCGCTGATCGATCTCATCAAACATGGCTTGGTCGACGCCGCCATTCGGCTGCCGAATGCCGCCTCGGCGCCGTCTGAGAACCCGTCTGAGAACCCGTCTGAGAATCGGTCTGAGAACCGGTCTGCGAACCCGCCTGCGAACCGGAATACGAACCGGAATGCGGACAAGCCCGCCAGCGAGCTTTCCGACTCACGCCTTTCGGTTATGACTGGCGTGCATCGCAAGGATCTGCGGGCGCTGCGCAAGCGCGGCGCGCTGCGTGCATCGCGGCATCGGCACCTGGCGGCGGAAATCTTCGCGCGCTGGCTGTCCGACCCGCAATTCATGACCCTTAAAGGCCAACCGAGAGTGTTGCCTCGGCAAAGTAGCGATCCGTCGGCGGCGAGTTTCGAGCGTCTGGTTGCCGGCATTAGCACCGACGTGCATCCACGCTCGGTGCTTGACGAACTGCTGCGGCTGGCGCTGGTACGCTGGACGGGACCAAACGGCAATGACACGGTCAAGGTCATCGCAAGCGCATTTACACCATCGCGTGATCGCGTCGCCCAACTGAGTTTCTTGAGCGCCAATGCCGCCGATCACTTGCGCGCCGGCTGCGCTAATCTTGACCAGCAAGGGCAAGCTTTTCTGGAGCAGGCGATCTACTCGGACGAGCTTTCGGAAACTTCGGCGCGGCGATTCAACCAGTTGACCTTACACGCTTGGGAGCAGGCGTTCGCCGATTTGATGCCGGCGCTGCGCGAATTGTTCAAGGAGGATCAAACCACCGGCCGCGCAATGACCCACCGAGTGCGCTTCGGAATGTACGGCTATATTGCACCGACCAACCGGCCTCCGAGTCGCAGTACCGCCGCAGCCGGCCAGGAGGGTTCCAATGATTGATCCTTACCGGCAATGTCTCGCCGCTGGGTCTCGCGGCTGGTTTCGCCAACTTGCGGTGCTGTTGCTGGCTATCTCGATCATCGGCGGTTGCGGTGATCCCGGCACCGGCGGCAGCGGCGTACCGACTGCGAACACGGGCGCAACCGACAATGCCAGCAGCCGACCCGGTTCAGGCAATGCCGCAGCGCCTGCGCCGGGTAGCGGCACAACACCCACCCAAGGGTCCAACGGCAATTCCAACACCGGCGTGACACCGGTTACCTCGCCGGTCGCTGCGCCGGTTGTTACGCCAGCCTTGGCGTTTACCTACGGTGTTATTGCAGCAAGTGGCACAACGCCCATCTCGGTTCCGCCGCCTTACGAGGTTCAGGTGGCGGGCGTTCGCTTCGATCTAAGTTTGGCGGTTCTGACTGGCGAAGACGGCTCAGCGCGCACCGTTGACCGGTTGCTGGCGGGCGTACCGATTAGCCTTGGCTACAGTGCCAGCGCTGACCTGGCCGATGCCGCGGTCGGCGCGGCGGGCGCAGCGGTTCGGGTTGATCGGGCCACGCTTGCCGATCCCCTGGCCGGCCAATTGATCAGCGAGCCGGCACCGGCCCGTGTGCTGTTCGACACGGGCAATTTGGTGAGCGTGTCGGCAGACCTTGTACGCGTTGGGAATGCCAACCCAGGAAACCGAGTACGCGCCTGGATATTTACCCGTGGCAACAGCAGTCTTGTCAGCAGGCTTGAGTTCGAATAGCGGTCAGGGGGTCGATCGTTCGCCGGTCAGTCGTTCACGAGCCAATGCGCTGCCGCGCACCAACGCCCGCAGTTTCGCGCTGGCGATGTCACGACGCATCGGCGCCATTCCGCAATTGGTACACGGAAACAGCCGATCGGCCGGCACGTACCGCAGCGCCTGGCCAATTGTTTCGGCCACTTGCTCGGCGGTCTCGACGTTGTCATTGGCAACATCGATGACCCCGACCAGAACATCCTTGCCTTTGAGCAGACTCATCAGGTGCAGGGGCACCTTCGAATTGGCGCATTCCAGCGAAACCTGATCGATCTTGCTGGCAGCCAGAGCCGGAAACACTTGTTCATATTGCCGCCATTCCTGACCCAGACCCTGCTTCCATTTCAGATTGGCCTCAATGCCGTAGCCATAGCAGATGTGCACGGCGGTCGTACAGGACAGCCCGTCGATGGCGCGCTCAAGTGCGCTCACACCCCAGGCGACCGCTTCATCCATATAAACATTGAACGCCGGTTCATCGAATTGAATGATATCGACACCATCGGCCTGCAGGCCCCTTGCTTCCTGATTCAACAGATCGGCAAACGCCATCGCCATTTTGATGCGGTCGCCATAATGCCGATCGGCGATGGTGTCGATAATGGTCATCGGCCCCGGCAGGGTAAATTTCAACTTCTTGCGGGTATGGGCGCGCGCCAATCGCGCCTCGGTCGCATGTACCCTGCCCTTTAACGTGAGCGCGCCGGTGACGACCGGCACCATCGCCTTGTAGCGGTCATTGCGGATGCCCATCTCGACCTTGTTGTCGAAATCAATGCCGTCAATGTGTTCGAGAAAACCGTGAACAAAATGTTGCCGCGACTGCTCACCATCGGTCACGATGTCAATCCCGGCGTCCTCTTGCTCCTTGATCCAGAGCAGGGTGGCGTCGCTTTTTGCCTGCACCAATTCGGCACCTTGCGAGCGCCATTTCGGCCAAAGCTTGTCGGTCTCGGCCAACCATTCTGGTTTCGGCAAACTGCCGGCAAGCGTGGTTTCGAACATAGGGTATCTCTCAGCTTTTGATTCAGAATCGGGGATCGAAACGGGTCACAAATATCCACCTAATAGCACTATTGTCGCCCAACGAGACGCGCGAACGCCCTGCTACCTCTACAATTCTTCCGATGAGCGATTTCCCGAAGCAATCATCGCGGCGCATGCAGTCAGTCGACACCCCGATCATTCCCACCATCGCCGCCCTGGTCCGCGAAACGCCGGGTGCCATCTCGCTGGGCCAGGGCGTCGTCAACTTTGGGCCGCCGGCGCAGGCGCTGAACGCCATTGCGATCATGGCCGCCCTGCCGTTCAATCACAAATATCAGGCGGTCACCGGGATTGCGCCCTTGATCACGGCGATTCGAAGCAAACTGCATCGCGAAAATGGCATCGCCGACAGCGGCCAGGAAGTTATGGTGACCGCCGGCAGCAATATGGCCTTCCTGAATGCGGTGCTGGCGGTCGGCGATCCGGGCGACGAATTCATTTTGCCGCTGCCGTATTATTTCAATCAGGAGATGGCCGTCCGCATGGCCGGTTGCGTCCCGGTGTTTGCCGCTACGCGCGCCAATTTTCAGCTCGATCTGCAGGCGCTGGCCGCCGCCATTACGCCGCGCACCCGAGCGATTGTGACGGTGTCGCCGAACAATCCTACCGGGGCGGTTTATTCGCCGGCCGATCTCGCCGCCGTCAACGCGCTCTGCAAATCCCGTGGCCTGTACCATTTCAGCGATGAAGCCTACGAATATTTTGTCTACGAAGATGCGCAGCATTTCTCACCAGCCTCGATCGCCGATTCCGGCGATCATACGCTGTCGTTCTATTCGTTCTCCAAAACCTATGGCATGGCGAGTTGGCGAATCGGCTACGTGGTCTATCCGAAACACCTGGCCGAGGCGATGAACAAGGTCCAGGATACCAATCTGATTTGTGCGCCGATGGTCTCGCAGACGGTAGCGCTGGAAGCACTGGCGCTCGGTCGCGCGTCCATCGAACCACACTTGCAGGCGCTTGCGAAGGTGCGAAATCGCGTTTATGAGGCCTTGCAGCCGATTGCCGATATCGCCGAATTCCCGAAAACCCAGGGTGCGTTTTACGTGCTCATGAAGCTGCCCGGCGTCGACGACCCGATGGCGTTTAACCAGCAAATGACGCGCCGGCACAAAGTCGCAACCATTCCGGGCTTCGCATTTGGATTCACGGATACCAAACAATCAAACTATCAGCGCTTGTCTTTCGGTGCGCTGGATGCCGACAGCGTTGAACAGGGCGTGCGACGTTTTGTCGCGGCCGTACAAGACTGGTACAGGAGCGGAATATGAAACCTGCGGTTAAATTTGCGGTCGGGCAATCGGTGCCACGACTCGAAGATCAGAACCTGTTGCGCGGCCGCGGCCGCTACGCGGACGATGTCAAACCGGCCGGCTGTGCACATGCGTTTGTATTGCGCTCGCCGCATGCCAATGCCTTGTTGCGCACGCTCTCGGTCGATGCCGCCCGCAAAATGCCGGGCGTGCTGGCCGTGCTCACCGGCACCGATGTCGTCGCCGACGGCCTGGGTCCGATCCCCTGCCTGATTCCGATGCAAAACATCGATGGCAGCGCGCGCGCTGACACACCGCGGCCGATTCTGGCAGTCGATCAGGTTCGACACGTCGGCGACCCGATTGCGCTGGTGGTGGCCAATACGCTGGCGCAGGCCAAGGATGCAGCCGAGGCGATTGATTGCGACTTTGAAATCTTGTCGTCTGTAACCGATTTGCTGGCGGCGGCCCAATCCGGTGCGCCACAAGTCTGGCGTCATGCGCGCGATAATCAGTGTTTCGAGTGGCAACAGGGCGATGCGGCCGCAACCGATTCAGCGTTTGCAAACGCCGCCCATGTGTCGCGCGCCACGATCATCAACAATCGGGTAGTCGTCGCACCGATGGAGCCGCGCTCGGCGATTGCAGAGTTCGACCGCGCCACCGATCGATCGACCTTGCATACGCCGTCGCAGGGCACTCATGTGCTGCTCGATCAATTGGCCGGTGTGGTGTTAAAGATTCCAAAATCCTGATTTTGGATTTCGGAA
>JANORY010001042.1:0-10351 GCA_031415535.1 Burkholderiales bacterium
GATTGGCAATGGCGTCGCGCAATTCGCGGGCATTACCCGGCAACTGATTCAACGGCGACACCGCCGCCTTGTGTTTTTCAGTAATTCGACGCTTATTCACAGTGAGACTATCGGACATGGAAGGTGACCCAAGACTAGCAGAACCTGGATTGTGCCCACCCAGCCCGCAGGCCGGTCAATTCACGATCTGCCGAGAGGTTATCTGAACGGGATGATCGACATTGGCGGTCGGCAAATGATGCAATTGTGCGACAGTCCTCTCGACACGCGGCTGGGCCTTAAAATTTCCGAGGCTGCCGTAGGCGTCAGGAATGGCCCTGCATCGTTAGTGTCCTGACACTAGCGCCAGCAGCGCCCCGGACAAGGCCGGTGCGGCAGCAGTAATCACATAAACCGGTATCGGTTCTAGGTACGCGCGAAACCGCCCCTTGGCTTCAAAACGCTGGCGAAACGGCGACGCCTGAAACAGCCGTCCCAAACGCGGTACGATACCGCCGCCGATATAGACCCCGCCCCGCGCGCCCAGCGTCAGTGCCAGATTACCGGCCGCAGCACCGAGCAGCGCCGAAAAGCATTCAATGGTGGCCAGGGCCAGAGGGTCACCGGCCATCGCTGCGTCAACGATAGCGGCAGCATCGGGGTAATCGTCGGGTGCGTAGTGCCCGCTAATCTGGTCGATCTGCGCGATTGCCTTCAGCAATAACGCCATTCCGGCACCGCACAACAAACGTTCATTGGAAACATGCTCATGGCTGGCCCAAAGAAATTGCAGCAGTTCAGACTCGCGTGAATCGATCGGCGCGAGACTCGAGTGCCCACCCTCGCCGGCCAGCGCGACCCAGGCGTTAGTGGCAGTTGGCAACAGCCCTGAAACTCCCAGCCCGGTACCCGGTCCAATCAGCGCCAACGGCGCGCGCCTGACGGCCCGGCCGCCACCGAACTGAAATCCATCCTGCTGGGTCAGCGTGGGAAGTGACCAGGCTAGCGCCTCAAAGTCATTGAGCAGCAGCAACTGCGAAACGCCCAGTGCCGCCTGCATATGCCGGCGATCAAAGTGCCAACCGGCGTTGGTCAGTCGCGCGTGATCACCGACGACCGGACAAGCCAGCGCAAAGGCAGCTTTACCAAGCCGGGGGTTGCCGATTGAGTTCAAGTAGCTTCGAACGGCGGCGAGCGGGTTAACAAAATCCGCCACCCGGAGCACCTTGACTTGACGCGGCACCGATTGCAAATCAGCCACGGCGAAGCGGGCGTTAGTACCGCCAATATCAGCCAGCAACACCAGCGTCATTCGCGCTTCCTCAACGAATTCAGTGAACTCACTGGACACAATGAACTCACCAAAATCGCCGGACGCCATGAACTCACTGGAAGGCGACTTCGCCGAAGCTTCGGAGTTTGCGGCTGTGCAATCGCTCAATACCCTGTTCGCGCAGCAGGTCGATTGCCCGCATACCGATCCGCAAGTGCTGGTCGACGCGATCCCGATAAAACCGATTGGCCATTCCTGGCAATTTTATTTCGCCGTGCAGGGGCTTGTCTGAGACACACAAAAGTGTGCCGTACGGAACGCGAAACCGGAAACCGTTGGCGGCAATGGTCGCGCTTTCCATGTCGAGGGCAATGGCGCGGCTTTGGCTGAAGCGCCGGATCAAGGTGCTGTGCGGCAAGAGTTCCCAGTTTCGATTATCGACCGACGCCACCGTACCGGTACGCATAATGCGCTTGAGCTCAAAACCATGGACCTGCGAGATCTGCGCTACCGCGTCTTGCAAGGCGACCTGGATCTCGGCCAGCGGCGGGATCGGCACCCATAACGGCAGATCTTCGTCCAGCACATGGTCTTCGCGCGCGTAGCCATGCGCCAACACGTAGTCGCCGAGCTGTTGAGAACTGCGCAAACCCGCACAGTGTCCGAGCATGATCCAGGCATGTGGGCGCAGTACCGCAATGTGATCGGTAATAGTCTTGGCGTTCGACGGGCCAACCCCGATGTTGACCATGGTGATACCACTTCGGTCTGGGCGTACCAGATGATAGGCGGGCATCTGTGGCAAACGCGGCGCAGCTTGTGCAGGTGCCGGGGCGCTGGCGGCGCTGGCTTCACCGCTTGCCACAGCACGATGGGTCAGCAAGTCGCCCGGTTCGACAAACGCACTGTAGCCGTCATTGGCACCGGATCGGCTTGAGCCTGCTGGCGATTGGACGGGCGATTGGGCGGGCGAAGCCATGATTTCCCGGCCAATCCGGACAAACTGATCAATGTAAAACTGGTAGTTGGTAAACAGCACAAAGTTCTGAAAATGTTCCGGCGCGGTCGCCGTGTAATGCCGCAGTCGGTGCAACGAATAATCAACCCGAGGCGCGGTGAACAACGCCAAAGGCATCGGCTGGTTTACCGGGCTTTCAAGAGTGCCGTTGGCGATGCCGTCGTCCATCGCTGCCAGATCGGGCAGATCAAACCAGTCGCGCATCAGTAATTGGCGGGAACGATCCAGATCTGCCTCGATGTGTTCATGCTCGGAAAACGCGAAATGTACCGGAATCGGTTGCTCACTGACGGCTACTTCGAGCGAGGTCTGGTGGTTCAAGGTCAACAGTCGGAGCTGTTCGAGGTAATACTCACCAAACAGGTCAGGCCGGGTCAGGGTCGTCTCATAAACGCCCGGACCTTCAACAAAACCATATGAGCGGCGTGAATCGGCGTGTGCGACGCTGTCCACCTTGATACGAACCATCGGGTAACAAGCACGAACCCGGTGGCTGAACTCTAAGCCGTCGATATAGCGTAATGAACATTCGTGCAAATAGCTAACGTGCGCGCTGTAAATCTCGCTGATCCGCGCCAGCGCGGCCTCGGCCGTGTCAAAGGTTCGCGTTTCAAAATGCGGCGCGCTCGGCAATGCAGGGGTGCTGATGGTGACCTCCAGGGAAAGGCACGCGTTGAGTTAGGGAGCCAGAGTTCCTTGACCCTGGTCTAGAATTGTCGCATGACCAAAAAAGTTGCCGCCTCCAATCATCTTTTTGGTGCGATCGTCCCTATTGTTGCAACCTTCGGGCTGGTCGGCGAGGAGATTCGCGCGGACTACGCCCGGCTGCGTCTGCCCTTTAACCCGGCGTTTACCAATAGCCGGGGTGAACTTCATGGTGGCGCCATTTTGACGCTGCTCGATTGCAGCCTGGCTTGCGCCGCGCGATCTCATGACTCTGCCGCAACCGCCGTCATGACCATCGATCTGTCGACGCACTTCATGGCCAGCGCTCGTGGTGACCTGATTGGCGAGGCCCGTTGCCTGAAACGCGGTCGCTCGATTGTCTTCACCCAATGTGAAGTTCATGATCAAGATGGCAACCTGGTGGCGACCGCGACCGCCTCGATGAAACTCATCCCCCGGCGTCCCGAGGCGATCGTGGCCTGATCTCGGCGCTGGTCGGGGTATTCTTCGTTGCGTGCCCCTTTTCAATTCGACATATTTCTAGGCCTGCGTATGGAAAATCTGCTGAAAAAACCGTCCTTTTGGATCGCATTGGTGGTGCTGGTACTGTTGCTGGGGGCTGCGGCGCATTTTTATCAGTCGCGATATGCGCAACCGGTTGAGAAGGTACTTGAAGTGACGCCGCCGGCACCGGTTGCACCAGCACCGGCCCCGCTAGCCAAGACTGAGGAAGCCACCAAGTTTCCGCTGCCGGCCTCGCCGTTGACCTTGGCTGACAAAACCGAGGCCGATAAGGACAAGGCCAACAAATTGCCGCCGCCTGACGACAGTGACAGCATCATGAATGACCTGCTATCGAGCCTGATCGGTAGCAAGGCGGTTGCGACATTTTTTCAAAGTACCAATCTGGTTCGCCGTCTAACCGCTGCCGTGGACAACCTGCCGCGCGAAAAACTGGCCTCACGGCTGAACCCGCTCAAACCGACTGAGGGGCGATTGGCCACGACCGGTGCCGACGACACGATGGCGATCAGTCCCGGCAACTACGCTCGGTATCAGCCGTTTGTCAACTTTGCGGTCGCGCTCGACACCAAAAAAATTGTCGACGCTTATGTGCGTTTTTATCCGCTATTTCAACAGGAGTATCAAGCGCTCGGTTATCCGAACAAGTATTTCAACGATCGCGTGGTCGAAGCGATTGATGATCTGCTGGCCGCCCCTGAACTGCCGGTACCTGCCAAGCTGATTCAGCCAAAAGTTCAATTTCAATTCGCCGATCCGGCGCTTGAGTCACTTTCTCATGGCAAAAAGGCCATGATTCGTATCGGCCCGGAGCATGCGGCGGCCCTCAAGGCCAAACTGCGCGAGTTTCGTCTGGCAATTACCAAAGCGCAGGCGAGCAAGCCCAAATCCTGAGCAGCTCAAGGAGAACTTAATAATGACAACTGTTGCATTTATCGGGCTGGGTGCCATGGGTTCGCTGATGGCCCACAATTTGTTGGCTGCCGGAGTGAATTTGCGGGTCTACAACCGCAACTGTACGCGTACCCGGGCGTTCACTGAGCTCGGTGTGGCGGCGTTCGCAACGCCAGCACAGGCGGTGCAGGGTGCCGATTTTGTCGTTTCGATCGTGGCCGATGACGACGCTACCCGGTCGGTGATGTTGGGTACCGACGGAGTAGTGGGTGCTGCTGCCAGCGCTACGGTAATTATCGACAGCAGCACCAATACACCGATGGCGGCGCGTGAGGTCTCCGAGCGGGCAACTGCGCGCGGGCTTTTTTATCTCGACGCGCCGGTATCGGGTAGCCTGCCGCAGGCCCGGACTCACGAACTGGTGTTTATGGTGGGCGGCGATCGCGCGGCATTTGATCGGGCCCAGCCGATCCTCGCCCTCATGGGGCGTATGGCCAGTTACATGGGCCCATCAGGAAGCGGCGCGACCATCAAATTGATCAACAACATGTTGTCCGGCACTGTGAGCACCGCGCTCGCCGAGGCGCTCGCGGTCGCCGAAGCGGCCGGTCTGGAGGCCAAGGCGGTGCAAGAAGTGCTGGGTGAAGGTGCGACTGCTTCGCGGTTACTGAAAGGAAAAATGCCCAAGATGCTCGGTCGCGACTTCTCGCCGCAATTTCAATTGGCCTTGATGGAAAAGGATTTGCGCTATTTCCTGGCGCTCGCCCAGGCCCTGGATACGCCAGCGCCGATTGCTTCGCTGGTGCGCAGTCAATTGCAGTCGGCGCGGCGCGCCGGTCTGGGCGGACTGGATGTGGCAGCGGTTTATTTGCAAACCTCTGGCCGACTACATACTTCGGCGGTACTGCCCTCCGACTTCAAATAGTGCGTCGGTGATTTGTCCGAGCGAGCAGACCCGCGCGGCATCCATCAGCACTTCAAAGACGTTGCCGTTGGCGATGACGGTTTTCTTCAAGGATTCAACCATGTCGCGAGCCGGTGCCGCGTTACGGGTCTGAAAATCCTTTAATCGGGCCAGTTGTGATTGTTTTTCCTCCTCGGTGGAGCGTGCCAACTCAAGCGTTTCAGGCGTTTGATCGCCGTGCGGATTTCGAAACGTATTGACCCCGATAATTGGCAATTCGCCGGTGTGCTTGAGCATTTCGTAGTGCATGCTCTCGTCCTGAATCTTGCCGCGCTGATAGCCGGTTTCCATCGCACCGAGCACACCACCTCGCTCGGCAATACGCTCGAATTCGCTCAGAACCGCTTCTTCCAGTAGTTCGGTCAGCTCTTCGACAATGAACGATCCCTGGGTTGGATTCTCGTTTTTAGCCAAACCCCATTCGCGGTTGATGATGAGCTGGATCGCCATGGCCCGGCGAACGCTTTCTTCACTGGGGGTGGTGATTGCCTCATCGTAAGCGTTGGTATGCAGACTATTGGCGTTGTCGTAGGTTGCAATCAGCGCTTGCAGGGTGGTGCGTATATCGTTAAATGCAATTTCCTGAGCATGCAGGCTGCGTCCGGACGTTTGGCAGTGATACTTGAGCTTCTGACTACGATCGTTGGCGCCATATTTGTCACGCATGGCTACGGCCCAGATACGACGCGCCACGCGACCCATGACCGTATATTCCGGGTCCATGCCATTTGAGAAAAAGAAGCTCAGGTTCGGCGCGAAATCATCGATGTTCATACCACGCGCCAGATAGGCCTCGACAAAGGTAAATCCGTTCGAGAGCGTAAAGGCCAATTGACTGATCGGATTCGCGCCGGCTTCGGCAATGTGATAGCCGCTGATCGATACCGAATAGAAGTTACGAACGTCATTAGCGACGAAGTACTGGGCGACATCGCCCATTACCTTTAACGAAAACTCGGTTGAGAATATGCAGGTGTTTTGTCCCTGATCCTCCTTCAAAATGTCGGCTTGTACCGTGCCACGGACATTGGCAAGCGTCCAGGCTTTCAGGTTTGAGAACTCGTCCGGATTGGGCTGCCGGCTGTTTTTCTCGACAAACGCATCGACCTGTTGATCAATCGCCGTGTTCATGAAGAACGCCAGAATGGTCGGTGCTGGACCGTTAATGGTCATCGACACGCTGGTGGCGGGATGGCACAGATCGAAGCCACCGTACAGAACCTTCATGTCCTCCAAAGTGGCAATTGACACGCCAGAGTTGCCAACTTTGCCGTAAATATCGGGCCTGACACCAGGATCGTGTCCATAAAGGGTGACCGAATCAAACGCGGTGGAAAGGCGTTTGGCAGGCATTCCCTGACTGACCATCTTGAAGCGTCGGTTGGTGCGAAACGGATCGCCTTCACCAGCAAACATACGAGTGGGGTCCTCACCTTCACGCTTGAACGCGAAAACGCCAGCGGTGTAGGGGAAGCTGCCGGGTACATTTTCGAGCAGCAACCATTTGAGCAATTCGCCGTGATCTTCAAAACCCGGCAAGGCTACTTTTCGAATTTTGGTGCCCGACAACGAGGTATGCACTATTTCAGTGCGGACCTCTTTGTCGCGTATGTTGACTACAAACTCAGAACCGGCATAGGCTTGCTGGGTCGCAGGCCACGAAGACAGCAAGGTCCGAGCGGCCTCATTCATCGACGCCTCTTTGGTATTAGCTATTGATAATAGATGGGTGCCTAACTCGGGGCGCTTCTCAAAACTAACATCGTCGGCTAACATGCTCTCTGATGCGCGCAGTTGCTGAATCTGGCGCGCCAACGCTGCTTCCCTTCGAGCGTTGTGCTTGTAAGCACGCACTGTTTCAGAAATCTCCGCCAAGTAACGCGCGCGGGCCGGCGGAACGATTTGCACCTGATTAGACGGAAATCGAACTAATACCTTTGGCAAACATCCTTTGGTTTCCGAATGTGAAGACTTACCATCTAATACCCGATCGACGCTATTACCCGGCAGACGCAACCCCAGCTCCACCAAGCGAGGCAAAAGCCCCTGATATAAAGCTGTAACACCATCATCGTTGAAGCGCGAAGCCTGCGTGCCGAAGACCGGCATTCGATCCGGCGGCGTTGACCAAAGCTCGCGATTTCTTTGATACTGTTTACTGACATCGCGCAGCGCGTCTTGTGCGCCTTTGCGATCAAACTTGTTGATCGCAACAAAATCCGCGAAATCCAGCATATCGATTTTCTCGAGCTGGCTCGCTGCGCCGAATTCTGGTGTCATGACATAAAGCGAACAATCAACCAGCGGCACGATGGCCGCATCACCCTGACCAATACCCGAGGTTTCGACAATAATCAGATCGAAGCCGGCGACCTTGCACGCTGCAATCACATCGGGCAGCGCCGCGCTGATTTCACTGCCGGCTTCGCGGGTCGCCAGCGAACGCATGAAAATATTGGGATGCGCGATGGCATTCATCCGGATCCGATCACCGAGCAAGGCACCGCCAGACTTGCGTCGCGTCGGATCCACCGAAATAATCGCCAGGGTGAGCGCATCTTCTTGATCCAGCCGAAACCGGCGCACCAACTCATCGGTCAGCGAACTCTTGCCGGCACCGCCCGTACCGGTAACGCCCAAGGTCGGCACCTGAACTTTATCGGCACGTTGCCGCAATTCGCTCAACAACTCGCCCGACACCTGACCGTTCTCCAGCACGGTCAGCAATTGCGATAACGCCCGGGTGGGCGCAAACAGTGACGTGTCGGCCGCCGATTTGGCCAAACGCCGATTCGTGGCGGCACTCTGCGAAACGCAGTCAATCACCTCAGCCAGCGACGCCGGCGCATAGACCGACAGATCGCGATCACAGCGCTGAATCATGTCGCCGATCATGCCCTGCAGCCCCAGCCGCTGACCATCTTCAGGCGAGTAAATCCGCGCCACCCCATAGGCATGCAATTCGCGAATTTCTGCCGGAACAATCACCCCGCCACCGCCGCCAAAGACCTGAATATGGCCGCCGTTGTTGGCCCGCAGCAAATCGATCATGTATTTGAAATACTCGACATGGCCGCCCTGGTACGAGCTAACTGCAATGCCCTGGACGTCCTCTTGCAACGCACAACTGACGACCTCTTGAACCGAACGGTTGTGGCCGAGATGGATCACCTCGCAGCCCATCGACTGCAATATCCGCCGCATGATGTTGATCGAGGCATCATGACCGTCGAACAATGAAGCAGCGGTTACAAATCGAACCTTGTTTTTAGCGCGGTACTCGGCCAGTTTCTTGGCTTCAGAAAGATCGGTCATGGTCAAACCTGCAAAGGGTGGACAGCGGAACACGAAATGATGATCCGCGAAGCTTATGTGACGTTTACGTAAACGTCAATCACCGAACTGTCGCAACACTTTCCATCAAGCTTGTAGAACAAACCAAGGTCATCGATTTAATATCAAACCCAGTTTGACCGTAATCGCGGTCGCACCAACACGGTTTCGTCAGTAAGCCGAGGGCGGAGAAGGATTCATGACCGAAAGCCGCATCTGGGCGGGCGGGTTGCTAGCCATATTGCTGTTAGCCTTGTTCTGCACTTGGGGCCATTACGTTCCGCCGCCAACTTCCGTGCCTCAAGGTCCAGTGACCAGCGTTTCGCCGCCTGCAAGCCAGCCTGCAAGCCCACCCGTTTTGGCATTACGCGCCGAGTCGAACGCCGGAATCGTAACCCTAAGCGGTGAGGTTCCAGACGCGGCAGCCAAGCGCGCCATCCTTGAGCGGGCCCAGCGCATCTATGGCAGCGATAAGGTCATTGACAACTTGCGCATTGAGGACACGGCTAAACCGGCTGGTTTTGACGCCTTCGCGGCCAACTTCCCGCCCGACTTGCGCGACACCTTGAACGGTGCCGGGTACGCTCAGGGCGGCCGCTTTGTCCTGGAAGGCGAAGTCGCCAATCAGACTGCGAAAGCTCGGATCGAAGTCGGCGCACTGCGCGCTTTTGCGCCGGAGTTGAGTATAGACAGTCGGTTAACCGTCAAACCGGCCACACCATCGTCAGCCACACCATCGTCGGCCACACTGCCGCCCACCGCACCGGCGAGCGCTAAAGCGCCGATTACTTCTGATTCCAGTGGGCTAGCGGGCAAGGTCAACTTCTCGACCTCGTCAGCAGTGTTATCAAAGAAAGCCAAACTGGTCTTGCGCGATATCGCCCGTGAGGTAAAAAATGCCGACCCAGATGCACGCCTAAGCCTGGTTGGTTTCGCCGATAGTCGGGGTACTGATGCCGTCAATTCGAGACTCAGCGAACGGCGCGCATTGGCCGTCAAGGGCTATCTGACCAAGCTGGGGGTCAGCGCAGAGCGTCTGGACACTGACGCCAGGGGTGCGGCAGAACCGATCGCCGACAACGACAGCGTGGAAGGGCGACGCCAAAATCGGCGGGTCGAGGTACGCTTGCTTTGAACTTGAGTATCAGTAGTCGATATTGAGTAGCCGATATTGATACCCCCGCCAGGTCGATCGCCCGGCTGAATAGTGTTTCGGATTCATTTAATAAGCTAGTTTGAGGGATTTTCATGCTTGCCTTTTTCCTTAAGATTTTGCTTTGCCTGCTGATTGCTGCGGCGATCGGTTACGTGGTCGCCTGGCTGCTGCGCGGTTTGGCATTGGGTCGACTGCGCGAGCAAAACTATCGGCTGACCTCAGACCTTTCAGCCCGCGACAATCAAGTCTCAGCGGCACAATCGCAGGTGCACGACCTGCGCGCCAAGCAAGCACTGATCGAGCGCGAGTTAGCCGACAGTGAGGCCAGATCCAAGGAGCTCCTGAACGCGCTTTCTGACGAACAACAACGCAGCACTAAAGCCAACGAGCAACTTCGCCTCGAGCAGGAGCAACACCGCCTGGCGTTAGCAGCAGCCACGCAACGCGGCCAGGATCTGGAGCAGGCTTCAGCCGGCTTGGCGCTCAGCATCAGCGAGAAAGAATCGGAGATCGCACGGCTCGGTTTGCAACTGTCGCCGTTGCTCG
>JANORY010001043.1:0-3937 GCA_031415535.1 Burkholderiales bacterium
GCCGCGTGAATCGCCGCGCTCAAAGCGGCTCAGAAACGCCGCATTGGTCATGAACTCGGCGAACACCGGGTACAACGAGGCGGGCACCGAGACGTCCTGGATCACCGGACCACGACCCTTTTGAGCGGCATCATGACGCAGGTCGATCATTGAAACAATGGTCGGTCCGACGGCGCGAAGATCGGGCCGGATGGTTTCCTCGGTGGCCGGATTGACGGTACGCGCCTGGTTGTAGCCAAACGCAATCATGTCGCCATTGCCCGAGAACCCTTTGCCCAATTGCGCAGACAGTCCGAGCCCAAACCAGGCGCGTGATTTCTGAAGAATTTCGGTACTGCCGATTGAGCCCGCCGCCAGAATGACCTTGCCCGCCCGTAGGATGAAGCCACGCGGCGGACTGGCTAGTGGCGTCAGAACGGCCGGGAAACTGGACTCATGCTGGCGCCGCAAATTCGGATCGGTAAAGTTGAACAGGACGCGCCAGCTCGAACCTGAGGGGTTCGCAGACGGGTTCGCAGACCGGTTCGCAGACCGGTTCGCAAACAGGCCCAGAACCGTTGCACCAGTAAACAGTTCAGCGCCTTTTTTACGGGCCACGGCGAGATAGTTTTTGTCGAGTGAGTTTTTGGCCGAGTAGTTACAGCCGGTAAAACAATTGCCGCAATGACTGCATTGCGTTTGGACCAATTGACCATCGCTGGTGTTCTGCGCGTGCTCATTCAGCGTCACCGCAAGGTCGACACATCGGAACGTTGGTTCGCGGCTGCTGATGGCGACCGCTACGGCATTCAAGGCCTCTGCTTTCGCCGGGTAGTTGGGTGCGCTCACCAGGCCACTGGCGGTCATTGCCGTGGTCGGCAATGGTGCGCGGAGCTGCTGAACGCCAAGCATGCGCCGAACCATCGCGAAGTACGCCTGGAACTCGGGTTCGACCGCATCGCGCCGAATGCCGGCGGGCCAGAGCGGGCGTTGTTCGATTGTGTGTTGCCCGGTTGTGTGCTGCTCGATTGTGTGTTGCCAGACGCCAGGATCGGGCATTTCCATGACATTGGCATTGATCAGCGAACCGCCACCCAAACCGCTGCCGACAATCACGGTCATATCGCCGCCGACTCGTAAATCAAATAGTCCCATGGCGTTACCGGCGACGTTTCTCAAGCCGGCACCACTGGCGCGCAGATGGCTGGGAAGTTGCTCGGTGGTTTCAGGAAAACTACCGGGCAGATACTCGCGGCCGCGCTCCAACACCCAGACTCGCAGCGGCGTACCGTCCTGGCGCGTGCGCCCCGCCAAACGTGCGGCTGCAACCGATCCGCCATACCCGGAGCCGATGATCAGCACATCACAATGCAGGTTCTCCGGCTGCCCGTTAGCGTCGTCGAATCCGGCATTGCCGAGTTCGACCATGCCCAACTCGCAGACCTTGGCCTCAATGCTTCGCGACAGGAATGACTGGGACATCAAACGCCCGTTGTGGTTCGCAGCTCTTGACGAAACGCCATAAATCTTGCGGGTCAATCGGCTTGAGTTTTAGCTCAGCGCCGGTTTTGGCGATCTCGCGTTGTACCTCGGTCGATGAATCGCCGCTGATGACCAGTCGTCGCGTGTTAATAGTCTGCAATGCCGGATGCTCGAACAGCTCGATGCCGCGATCGTGGCCGCGCAATCGATAGTCGACAATAACTCCGTCGTAGAGATTTTGATGAAGTAACTCAATGGCTTCGGTGAGGCCGGCCGCGCAATCGAATTCGCAGCCCCACTGCAATACCAGTGCCGCCATGCCCTCGCGCACCGACTGCTCGTCGTCCACCAGCAGCAGGCGCACGTTGCTGACTTGTCGATTTTCGGTCGTCGCCAGCGGATTGAGCTCGGCCCTGGCGCGCCGCTCGACGCGGGCGTCGGGGATCCAGATTTCGAAGCTGGTGCCGTGACCTTCGGTTGATCGCACGGCGTATCGAATGCCCAGCAGCACGGACAGGCGCTTGACAATCGACAGACCCAGCCCGAGGCCGCGCGATCGATCGCGTTCCGGGTTGTGTAATTGGTAGAACTCTTCAAAGACTTTGTCGACCTCAGCGGCCGGGATGCCCGGACCATCGTCGGTGACTACCAATCGGGCCTGCGTCCCCTGCAGATCGCCGCTGATGACAATACGTGAGTGCGCGCCATGAACCAAGGCGTTCTCGGCCAGATTTCGGATAATTCGCTTGAGCCACAAGCCATCCGATCGGGCCACCAAACCTTTACTGATGGTGCAACTGACCGAGACGTTCTGTTGTCCGGCGCGGCTGACAAATTCTTCGACCACCGATTCACCGAGTTGCGTCAGATCGACAATTTCCCAATGCGGCTCGACGCTGTTCGAATCGAGCCGTGAGATATCGAGTAAGGAATCAAGCAGACTGGCCAGCGACGCGATGCCGGCCGAAATTTGGGCTGCCAGCTTGCGGGCACGCTCATCCAGTGGTCGCAGACTCAATGCTGCGCTGTACAAGGAGACCGTGTGCAAAGGCTGGCGAAGATCGTGACTGGCGGCGGCGAGGAATCGTGATTTGGCACTGTTGGCGGCCTCTGAGCGATCGCGCTCAAGCTTCAGGCCCTGTTGCTGGTCCTGCAGTTGCGCAATCAGGTTCTTGTTCTCAAACCGGATTCTCCAGGATTCTCTGAACATCGCTTCCGATTCACCAACGAATTTTGAACCGACTCGATAAAAGACCACTAGCAGAAACGCGATCACGTAATTGACCCAGCTCGGTTCGATCTTGCCCCAGACACACCAGGCAAGGGCCAACATGGCCACCGTCGGGGCTGCGTACAGATCGAAATTGCGCTTGCGGCAGGCACTGGCGGGCACGGCACCGGCGATCAAACTGGTGTGCAGCATCGTCAAAACGGCTTGCCATTCGATCGCAAAGCTCGGTAAGAACAGTAATGCTGATGCGCCCATCGTGACACCGTTCGCAAGACTGGAGGCGTTGATAACCCGGGTTGCGTTGGCAGCGTCGGTGGCACTGAGTTCACGGCCAATGACCTTTTGTTGCACGTAAAGTAATCGCGCCACCAATATCGCATTGGCGCACAAGAACCAGGGTAGCCACCACAGCACCGGTACCTGGGTCCAGGCAATTCCGACCAGCAGCAGCGTAATCAGAAAAACCGCCGGCGGCGTGGTCTTGGCCGAGGCCGCCCAAAAGTGCAACTGCTCGATCCGGAATCCAAGCTCGTAGCCGCCGAGTGGGTTGGTGCCGAATGGATTGGCGCCGAGTGGATTGGCGCCGAGTGGTTTGGCGCCGAGTGGTTTGGTACCGGATTGGTTGGTACCGGATTGGTTGGTACCGGATACGCTGCCGTTTTTGGGTGCGCCCTCCACGCGCTCAGTCATGTGATGCGGCTGCCAGAATGCGTTCGAGTCTTTGTGCGTCCCAGCCACACCAATAGACCGCTTCGGTTCGGTTGTGAAAGCCCATCTCGCGGTAGACGGTGGACAGGTGACTCTTGACGGTATTGACGGACAAATCGAGATCACGGGCAATTTGTTTGTTCGAAATTCCTTTGACCGCCATCGCAAAAATTTGCCGTTGCCGACCGGTTAAGCGTTCAAGTTCCTGTTGCTTTGGATCTTTCGTGATGATGATCTTTTCGAAGGCAGCGATCGCCTGGCGAGGTAAATAAATACCGCCCTCAAGGACCAGCCGCAAGGCCAGCACCAAGATGTTTGGTTCCGACGATTTGGGAATGTAGCCGGAGGCACCGCCCTCGATGACCGAGTGAATGATGCGCGGATCTTCTTCGCCGGAGATGACCACCAAGATCGAGTCGGGGAACAGCGCTCTGATGCGCTCGAGCGCCACGATTCCGCTGCTATCGGGCATGCTCAGATCGAGCAGGATCAGATCGAAAATGCGGCCTGAAAATTGCTCAGCCGAGACAACGCTGC